>CAYRAE010000227.1:0-6351 GCA_964422175.1 uncultured Luteitalea sp.
GGGCGATAGCGCGGGCTACCGGGAACTCGGAGGCTGAAGCGACGTCACGATGGCGTGGCAGCAGTCTGGCGGATGAACGCAGTCTATCAGGACGTGTCGGCAGGCGGCACGGCCCTCGGTGATATGCTTGGTGTTTCAGGCTTTCCTGAGTTCAGCGGCCGTTCTGGCCACAGCCCTCACCAAAGCACCTTCTGGGAGGGACGATGAGCGCCCCGAATCGGTCCGGCCCAGCCGGTGGTCCGCAGACGTGCCCCGCATGCCGCTCCGCGTCGGTCACGACGACGGCGAAGCATCCCGATGCGAACAGCTATTGGCGATGCGAACAGTGCGGTGAGGTCTGGAACGTCGGTCGACGGCACGAGCGGCCCGCTCGAGTGCCCTCGTGGCGGTAAGCCTCGTCGACGTCGCACGCCGGCGCCACGAGCTCATCGTGGCCCTTGACCGACGGGCACCCCGCGTCGAACAACCGTCGGAGGCCGCCATCGCGCGAGACGCCGCCGTCCTTCGCGCGAGCGCCGTGGACCGTCTGGCCGAGATTGCCGACAGCGGTACGCGGGCCTGCGAGCTTCGGCGTGGACCGGCCGAGACGAACGACGGCCGTTCACACACCTCGTAGCGCCCCAACGTCCTTCACGACCAGCAGCAGAAGGTCGTGCTCTTCTCGCGTGCACGCCTCTCGACGACGATGTCGTGATGCTCGACGAGGTGCGGCGCGGCCCGCACGGGCACACGTGATGATCCGGTGACCACGCGTCGCAAGGACGGCATCCGCATCATGCGCGACGACGATCCGCGCGTGATCGCGTGACGTAGCGCCGCGGCGGGGCCGACGGCGCTGATCCGTCAACCGGCCATGGCGTGGGAGGCGTCGCCATGCCCGTGATATGAAACGTGGCGTGACAACGGAGAGACACACGTGCGCATGACGACGGTACTCGTGGCGATGCTCGTCGTCGGTACATCCGCGGCGACGGTCTCCGCGCAGGCGCCGCCGGCGGTCGACGACACCGCACTGGCCGCGCTGTTCGATGTCCCGCGGGCGTACGAGGGACGGTTCGGCGACTATCGCTCGCCACTCGTCTTCTCCGACGGCACCCTCGTGCGGACGTCTGCCGACTGGGAACGCCGGCGGGCCGAACTGCTTCGGGAGTGGCACGACCTCATGGGCGCCTGGCCGGCGGTACTGGCAGCACCTCGATTCGAGGTGCTGTCGTCGGACCGTCGCGAGACGTTCACGCAGACGCGCGTGCGCGTGGAGGTCGCGGCCGGACAGCTCGTCGACGGCTGGCTGCTCGTCCCCGACGGCCCCGGGCCGTTCCCCGCCGTGTTCATCCCGTTCTACGAACCCGAGACGAGCGTGGGCCTCGGTGGTCGCCCCGAGCGCGACTTCGCCAGGCAGCTGACGCGCGCCGGTTTCGTGACGTTGTCGATCGGCACGCCAGGCGGCGATGCGAGGCTCCCCGACATGGGACCCGTCCATGGCGTGCAGCCGTTGTCGTACTACGCGTACGTCTCGGCCAACGCCTGGACCGCCCTGGCCGCTCGTCCGGAGGTCGACGCCACTCGTATAGGTATCGTCGGTCACAGCTATGGCGGCAAGTGGTCGCTGTTCGGCGGCGCGCTGTGGGATCGGTATGCCGCCGTCGCCACGAGCGATCCCGGCATCGTCTTCGACGAGACGCGGCCCAACGTGAACTACTGGGAGCCGTGGTATCTCGGCCTCGATGCCGCGCGCCCTCGTCCGACACCGGGCGTGCCGTCGGCAGAGAACCCGCGCACCGGACCGTACGCGCGGATGATGGAGACCGGTCGCGACCTCCACGAGCTCCACGCGCTCATCGCGCCGCGGCCCTTCTTCGTCAGCGGCGGTGCGGAGGATCCCCCCGAGCGATGGAAGGCGCTCAATCACACCATCGCAGTGAACTGGCTGCTCGGCTACGAGCGGCGCGTCGGCATGTCGAACCGTGCGAAGCATTCACCAGACGCGCAGTCGAACGCACAACTCGTGGCGTTCTTCGTCCACTATCTCGCCGAGCCACGCCGGTGAAGCAACGTCCCCCACGCTACTTGTCGAAGTTGGAGCGGATGAACGCCTGCACCTCTGCCTGGATGGCAGACTGTTCGACGGCAATCAGCAGATGCCCGCCCTTGTCGAACGCCAGCAGACGCGCACCGGGTATGGTGATCGCAGCCACTTCCGCGTTGCGATACAACTGCAGCGAGTCGTCCTTCGCGTGGATGACGAGCGTGGGCGCACGGATCGCGGCGATCCGCTCGTTCGGCATGGCCGCCGTGTTGTCGAACACCACGCCGGCGTAGCGCGGGGCAACGGGGTTCATGTCGTCGATCACCCGGTCCACCAACGCGCGCTGCCCGCTGGTGAGCCCGGCGATGACCGCGTCGTCGGCACCCATCAATTCCATCAACTGCTTCCGCCACAGCGTGCTGATGCTCCAGTACAGCACGTCGTACTTGAAGATCTTCGTCAGGGTGTCGCCCTTCCGGCTTGCCTCCGCCTGATCGCCATCGGACGATGAGGCGACGCCGCACGAGAGCAGGCTCAACGACGACACGCGTTCGGGATAGAGCGTGGCGAAGAGCAACGCGGAAGGACCGCCGTGGGAGAGTGCCAGCACCGCTACCTTGTCGATGCCGAGAGTGTCGAGCAGGTGCGCGTACGCTCGCGCCTGGTCGTCGAAGGTCGCCCCATCCGGAACGGTGGAGCGCAGGTAGCCGAATCGCGATGGTGCGATCCAGTGGAAGCCGTCGCCGAGCACGGCCCTGGCGATGAGCTCCCCCTGATCGAAACCGCCGCCACTGCCGTGCACGACAAGGACCGGCACGCCGGTGCCCGCCTGCTTGAACTCGATATCGCCATGCGGAGAGGCGATGACCACACTCGCGTCGCCGATGCGCGTATACGCACGTCGAATATCGACCGCCATCACTACCACGCCGATCACGGCGACCAGCAGCAACGCGAGCGAGAGCCATTTCACGATCGACATCGACGTCTACTCTTCAACGGTCTCGATACCGCGCGCCCGAGAATCTGATGATTCACTCCGCCGGCGCGGGCTACCGTCCGTATGGCGGGTCGCCGTCGTCGGCCACTTCGATCATCACTGACTCACCCGCGCGCAGCGACACAGGCAGTCCCTGGACGAGTTCGGCGCCGAGCCTCGCCTGCGCACTGCCCGTCCCCACCCGGACGCGATAGCGCTTGTCGTGCTCGACGGTGAACCATTCCGGCCACTCGTTGAGCCGCGGATAGTTGATCGGGAGATGCAGGTGATCGCGATGCCGGGGGTGATCGAGCCGCAGCGTGCCGGTCCAGTCGGTCTCGGCTGTGACGTGCATTGCGACGGTGTTGCCGTCACGCACGGCGCCGAGATGCACGCGCGGAGACCAGGGCTCGAGATGCGCCCCCTGCGTCTTCCACATGACGTACATCAACGCCGTGCGAATCGTGTTGCCATCGCCATACCAGTCCTCGACGATGCCGCTCGGCTGCACGACGTCGAGCATGCGAGCCACAGCATCGTCGATGCGCGGTGGCAATGCGGCGTTCGGCTCGCGATTGAGCAGCACCAGTGCCGACTCGATGGCATCGGAATACGAGTTGGCGCGCCACCAGGCCACGGGCGGCGTGTCGCTGAACAGATACGTCGGGGTGCGCGCGACGGTCTCCATCGCTCGCACCACGGCGTCGCGATAGCCCGTCTCCCCCGTCGTCATGTACGCCGTGTAGACGCCGTTGAACATGTATCCCCAGCAGTGCGCCGGACGATTGGCCAGGGGCTTGCCGGTGACGATGTCGATGTCGTGATGCCAGACGCCGTCTGGCGTGCGTCCGACTTCGAGGAGCCTGTCGATCATGCGCACGAATGCGGGGCGATACTGGTCCGCCTTGTCGGGCCGTACATGCGTCGCGAGCACGAACGCCTCCGACAATCCACCGACGATCTCGTTGCCGTGATCCGACAGGACGAAGCGCGTGTTCAACGGCGTCTTGGTCGCCACGTCCCAGCGATCGGCGGGCAGATAGTTCGTCGTCGGCAGCATGTCGAGGAAGTAGAAGTCGGCAATGGCTAGGACCTGATCCAGATACGCCCGCTCTCCCGTCCTGAAATAGAGGCGCGTGAGCACCTGCAGCATGTTGCCGTTGACCTCGGTGGTCTGCGCGGGCAACCGGCCGCGTGCCGTCTCGTACGGCGCGTGACGGATGATGTCCGTCGCCAGGCCCGTCATCCGGTGATACCAGGGCGTGTCGCCGAAGAGTTCGGTCAGCGGGATCAGCCCGTCCTTCATGTACTCGCTGGAGCCGAAGATGATGCGTTCGAGGTCCGGCGTGGCGCGCACGAAGCCACGACCGCCGGGCTGCAGATCGTCGGACAACCTGCCCACGCGCGTGGTCAGCAGCGTCTCCTGACGCAGGATGTCGAGCATGGCCCCGTGATAGACGTCGGGCTCCGTGAAGCGCGCCGCCATGACCATGAACGGATAGAGGTCGGCCGCCGAGTCGGCCACCGCCCAGTTCGGATCAGGCGCGTTGCCGTTGAAGTGCCCCATGCGCGGCAACAGGCCCGTCACCGCGTCGCGCCGCGCGAGCCAGCCGTGCATGATGCGACGGCTCTCGACGAGCGCGCGCGTGGCCTGACGCCCGTGTTGCGCCGCGCGTGTCTCGCGGGTATCGGCCGCCTGCTCCGATGCCGACAGGACGGCGATGGTCGTCGCGGCCAGCAGAAGTCCCGCCATCACACGTCCATACCGGCGCCTGCCGCGGCCTCCAGCGGTCGTACCGCCGATCATCTGCGTCGAGCCCCCGCGCGTTGGTGCCATGCGCGCACTATACGCTCGACGTCTCCAGCCCGTGTGCGGCTTCGGTCTCGTGACGCGTCACGACGAATGTTGCCGCACCTCGGGAAGGTGCTCGCGCCACACATCGGGCCCGAAGTAGCGCAGGGTGACGAGCGGCTCGGTGCGAGACGTGTTCGTGAACGTGACGCCCCGACTGGCACCAGCCTCGCTGCAGAACCACTCATCATCGGTCAGGTCGCCGACCCTGATCACGGAGGGACTCGACAGCCGTTCGCCGTTGATCGTCCCCGCGCCCTGGACGCACGTCAGGCCGAAGGCGCCCGCATCGTGAATCGTGCAGGTCGAGCCCGGGTGCACCGTCAGCTCTCGTGCCGAGAAGAGCTCCGCGCCGCCGAATCGACCGTAGACAATCCAGCGATCGACGAAACCGGCGCCTGACGCGGCTTCACGTGGGCGCAGCAGGTGCGTCTGCCTGAATGACGGGTCGAGGTTCGCGTCCCAGTCGAGTTGATCGACGAGGTAGTCGAGGTCGGCGTGGTGTTCGCGAGGAACGTCCTGCACGAGCAGGTCCCAGGGAATCGGCGTGCCGTCCACCAGCGACTGGTACATGGCGAGCACGTCCGAGGCCCACTGCGGTTCGTACGTACACAGCGAGCCCGGTGCGTGCAGCATGCGCGGCGGGACGAGCCATCCCGTGCCCGGTTCCAGTCGCGACGCCTGCGCGAGATCGAGAATGCCGTTGTCGCCGTCGTTCCAGCGTTCGAGACAACGCCTGACGTCGGCCCGCGTCGTTCCAGGGGCGAGGCCGAAGAACGTGAAGGGGAAGTCGTTGCCGCGCGGATTCATCTGCGGCGAGAAGTAGTACGCCTCCGGTTTCGCTTCGCGCCCGACGAGCGCGGCCTGCGTCGCGTCCTGGTGCATGTGATGCGGAATCGGGCCCCGATTGTCGAAGAACTTGGCGAAGACGGGCCAGCGGCGATAGCGGTTCCAGATCGCGTCGCCGACCAGCGCCGCACCACACTCGCGTACGGCGTCGCGCAGGAGCACGCGCGTCTCGCCGATGACGGCATACGACAGGCCTTCATCAGGACGGCGGCCGGGATTGATGGCGTCGACCGTCGACGCGAACCAGCGCTCGTCGATGCCGCCGCGATGCACGCCGAACGCGTACAGGTCGTCGGGGTGCAGCTTCAGTCGCCGCCCCGGCTGCACGAACGTGCGCGGTACCCAGCAGGGCGCGAGCCGGAGCAGCCCCTGCGTGCGGGCAAGTTCACGATCGACGAGCGTCCCGATCTCGGTCACGGCCACGGTTCTCCAGGTGCGGGCGGGCGACATGTGCCATTGGATGGTAGTAGCCTGCCTTCAGGACACGGTGCGGTATGGAGCGAACGCCTGTCGAATCATCAGCGATTGCGTCGGTCGGCTTCGATCCGATCACCCGGGTCCTCGAGGTGGAGTTCCGCCAGGGACAACGGGTGTATCGCTTCTTCGACGTGCCCGAGTTCCTCTTTCGAGGCCTGATGGCCGCGA
>CAYRAE010000228.1:0-6342 GCA_964422175.1 uncultured Luteitalea sp.
TCGAACGTCCGCGAGACGCTGTCAGGCAGGCGCCCGTCGGTCCCGAGGCGCGCCAGCTCTTCGCAGGTATCGAGCAGCAGCACGATACGTGCGTGGCGCTCGGCGGCAATCGGTTCGCACGCCCACGCGAACACGTCGAGGATCCCGTCCACTTCCTCGTCCGGCGTCGACGTACGATCGACGCGTTCGTGCAGCAGCGCAATCCTGTTGAACAGCAGACCGAACGCCTCCGCGCCGCGCAGGCTGTCGTCCTTGAGCCGCAACTCCTCGGCCAGATGCGCAAACAGCAGGCCCGGGCGACGCGCCGGGTAGTCCGGGTTGACGTGATCGAAATCGATGCGCGCGGTGACGGTGGCTGGCGGTACGAATCCCGCCGGCATGTGCGCCGCCGTCCCCGACGTCAGCGCACGCATCAGCATCGTCTTGCCCACGCCGCCACCGCCGAGATAGTGCAGCCCCCACACCGCGTCGGGCCCATCGACGAGATCGCGGAACGCGGCAAACAGCGCCTCGCGCGGCAGGTAGTCGTGCAGCATCGCGCGATCGATGCGCTGGCGATCGAACAGCGCGAGACGTCGCACCGCGCGCTGGTGCAGCATGGTGGCTTCGCCGGGGACGACTTCGGCCACTCGCTGCACGGCCTCGATCCACAACCATGCCTCGTCGGGACGTCCGTCAGACAACGCCGTGTCGAGCGCACGCTCGAACGCCGGGCCGAGTGACGGCGGTGTGGCCGTCGCGTGGGCCGCCACGACGGCCCATCGCCACGTCGCCACGGGCACGCGCCCATCGTCGGGCTGCGTCATGATGCGACGCGCGATGTCGCCGGCAAGCTCGGCCAGCGTGTGCTGGCCGTCTTCGGCGACGATGCGAGACAGCCACGACGGCCTGGCGTGACGGGGCACCCAGAAGAGGTGGCGGGCGGGCGTCACCTGGCCCGTGTCGTCGATCGACAGCGGGGTCTGCGTCGACTCGACGAAGCCCTCGTTCTGCCAGGCCGCGAGCACCGCGGCGGTGCGGCGCTCGACCCAGCCGGGCATGCTGCAGCGCCGCGCGAGCGACGGCGTCCAGACGGGCACGAGACACAGCCACCTGATGGTCGCGGGGTCGAGAGCCGTGGATATGCGCGGCGACGGCGCGCTCGCCAGCAGTGACTCCACCATCGCGAGCGTCTCGTCGACACGGTGAACGCCCGTCGGCGGAGGACCCGCGTCGACACCATCGTGTTCGTGGCCACGCATCGGCTCCATCACGGCTCTCCGATCGCGCTGAGGACGTCCTCGTCGGTGGCGGCCACGAGCAGGTTGGCATCCTGCAGCGTGAGCAGCACGGTGTGCAGCGGCTCGGCATGCTCGCGGAACTGCGACGGATATCCCGCTGCCGTCGCCCTGTGGATCGACGCGTAGAAGCGATCGTCGAGCAGCGGCAACGTCGGCGAGAACATGAGCGGCTTGTCGCGGTGCAGCAGCAGGTGCAGGTAGATCGATCTGTCGTTGACGGCTTCCCTGAGCGGCTGGAGCTCTTCGCGGACCGCCCAGTTGGACACGGCGTCGAGTGCCTTGCGCACCTGCTCGTAGGGCTCCGCGTAGTTCATGTCCTTGCGATACGTGAACGCCACGGGAATCGGGTCCTGTTCGGTGCCGAGCCCACCCGCCCGCAGGAGATCGATCACGAAGCGTCCCGCCGCGCCGGCGTAGCGCTGCACCTCGTCGAGCAACACCACGGCCATCGCGCGATGCGACTGCGCGCCGGACGCTCCGAGATGCGCCATCACCTCGTCGCGCACCTGCCACAGGTCGCGCTGCAGCGCGATGCGGAAGCCATCCGTCTCGTCGAGCGCGAACGCGGCGTCGACCTCGGGACTGATGGCGGCTGGCCGGCCGTTGATCGCCTTCGTCAGCTCCAGGACCTGCGGCGTCCACGCGGCAGGCAGCCCGTGGTTCAGGCGCGTCTGCATCGCGGCGGCGAGAATCTCGCGCGCGATGCCACGGATGTCCGTCGGGCGCTCCGGCGATACCTGGTTGTGCAGGCGCAGGCATGGCACATGACCCGCGTGGACCGCCGCCACGGCCAGCTCTTCGAGCAGGCGCGATCCTCCGAGCTGCTTGTCCGGGTCCGTGTCACTCATCGCGATGCCGAGCAGGCGTCGCGTCCCGCGCGACGGCGGTGCCATCGCCTTGCGCCAGTGATCGAAGAAGCGCAGCCGTCCGCAGAAGGCCGGTGGATCGGCCTGCCGGCGGAACTGGCGTACAGCCGATTCGCGACGACGCGCGGCGGCGAGCTCGTCGGCGTCCACGACGAGCGAGGCAGACGCCTCGACGAACACGACAGGCGTCGCCCAGTCGATGGAGTCCTGCGGATCGAAGCCGTGCGTGAACGCGCCACGCCGCCCTGCCGCGGCGGACCACGTCGGATCGCCGCGCAGGAGCGACTGATAGAACTGGCGCGTGAAGAGACGGCACGCCAGGTCCGCCACCTTCCCGCCCATGCCGATCACGAGCGCGGGGCCGCCGTTCAGGCCGTCGCCCGCCACGAGCTCGGCACCGAGGGGCGCCGTGTCCATCGCCGTCGGCAGCGCACCGGCACCGCCACCGAACACGGCGATGCTGGCCACGCGATCGACGGGATCGGCCGCCGGCGGCGCAGGGGGCGTCGCGCTGTAGCACGCGTTCAGGACGACAACGGGCGGGTACTGCACGCGTTCGTCGGCGTCCTTCCACGACATCAACGAGAGCAACTGGGGTGCCGTGTAGTCCTGGAACGGCAACCCGGGATCCGACGCGAGCAGGCGCAGTGCACCACGCCCGTCGGCAAACCCGCCATGACAGATGAAATGGACAACGGAGGGACGGAACTCCGTGACGGCCTGCTGCAGGCTCTCCGCCGTCGCGTCGCGCAGGACGCGAGAGTCGATGGTGAGGTCGAGCGCCTGCAGCCGCCGCAGCAACCCGAGATATTCCGCACCGGCCCTGATCTCCGTGTCGCCCTGCAGCGCGCCGACCACGAACAGCACGCGCGGCGTGAACACGCGCGGCATCCCGTTGGACGCGACGGCCCGGATCTCCCGGCTCATGAGCACCAGCGGTCCGGGTCGCGCGGCGAGGAAATGCACGCCGTCGTGCATCAGCTCCCACGGCAGCCGTATCAACGGCCACTCGCCGGGCGGACACGCGATACGCAGATCGATCGCCGCACCGTCGGCGCGCTCGACGATCGTGGACCACACGGACGCGCCGAGCACGAGCTCGAAGAGATAGCGTCCGAATCGGCGCGGCATGCCGTCGGACGCCTGTCCTGATGCCAGGCTGGCGTACCAGTGTCCGAGCGTGCGCGCGTCGAGCGCGTGCAGGTCGGCCGTGTCGGCACAGTCGACGGCAAGTGGCGCATGACACGCAGGGAACGTCAGCAGCGTGTCGTCGTCGTGCGGCAGCGGCAGGCGCGCGATCGTGCGGGCGGATCCCGGCAGCACGACGCCCGTCGCGTCGCGTACGTCACTGGTCCACGCTCCCGTCGCGTCACGAGCCAGCACGATCGCGAAGCGCACGAGCGGCGTCATGGCGATGACTCCGCCGTACGCCAGTCCGCTCCAGTCACGTCACACACGTCATACCCTTCAGGAGATGCGGGCAAGCAGTGCGGGCGAACCCTCACGCCGCAGCCGTGGTGCTGCCGCGACACGAGCGGCTGTCGCCGCCGGCCCCGACCGTCTGATCGACTGCCCGCGCTTCTTCGGCCCAGGCGGTGCGATCACGCGCGCGCGCACGTCAGGGTTCGTGGCGACGTGGAACAACAGTTCGTCGCCGAACTCGGAGAGCACCGCGGGCAGTTCGCCGTCCGTCGTGTCGAGCAGCCGAACGAGTCCGCGCCTGACGCGCTCTGGGTCGACATCCGGGTAGTACGGCAGGAAGCGATCCGCGTCGTTCTGCCGGCGCGGCGCCATCGGCATCGCACGCACGCGCAGACCCGCAGCGGGCGGCGTGGACGGCAGCGGTGCCGAGAGCAGCTTCACCGCGTCGAGGATGCCGGCCCCGTGCTTGTCGGCACGCCATCCCGGAGGCGTATCCACGCCCTGCGTCATCAACACTTCCTTGAAGACGCTCGCGATCTGCCCCTTCCCGTAGCGCGCGATGAGCGCGTCTCGGCCGTGATGCGCGAGCCACAGCGCGCACGCACCGGCCGTTGTCGCCACCGCGTACGACGTGCCGGACCCGACGTCGATGATGTCGTCGTCCTGGCCGGGGTCCTTGCCCGGGCGCGCGACCCACACCGTCTCTCCGGGCGCCGTGACGTCGACGGTGTCTCCGGTGGCCGACTTGCTCCAGATCCCCTTCCGGCAGTTGCACGCCGCGCACGCGATCACCTGATCGAGACGCGCGGGATACACAACCCACGGCCACACGTTGCCCGCCGCGGCGAGGACGACAACGCCCTGACTCACGGCGTACGCCACGGCGCGAGACAAGGCGCCCGAGGGCGTCACGCCACCGAGACTCATCGAGATCACGTGGCACCCGTGATCAGCTGCGTAACGGATCGCTTCCGCAAGCCTGTCGAAGCCGAGGAGCACCACGCGCGCCGTCACGCGCAGCGGGACGATGGTGGCGGCCGGCGCCACGCCCGACACGAACGTCTCGCCCGTGCCGCCCGTCGAGCTCATGATCACGCTCGCCGTCGTCGTGCCGTGACCGGGATTGCCGGGTTCCAGCGGGTCCACCGCATCCGCCTTGCGCAGGACGAAGTCGTAGCTGTCCGCGACGCGCACGCGGCCGTCTTTCCAGATCTCCGCATGGCGCGTGTATCCCGTGTCGGGATGCCCGACCACGATGCCTTCACCCTTGCTGCGTCCCTGCGGCGTCGGCGGCACGAGCGCCCACGCCTCCTTCACGCGACACAACTCGATGCTCCACTCCGGATTGCCCGCGGCACAGGGCAGGGGCTTGTCGGGACTGAAGTCGCGCGGCCGGAATCCCGGCCCGACGACCGGCGGATCGAGCACGCCAGGCGGAGGCTCGAGACCCGGTTGATCGATGGCAGGCTCCGCTTCTGCGATGTCGCGATGCGCGGTGAGCGTGCGCGCGAGCGTCCACGCGTCCCCGGCGTCGATGGCGTCGCCTGACGCCAGGCTCACGCGATAGTCGCGCGCGCCAGGGCCGAGTGATTCGACGCGATACCCCTCGCCGATCGCCTCGCGTACGGCCGCCTCCGCAATCGACACGGCGCGCGCATCGTCACGCTCAGTCGGCGCGGCCAGCACGACGATGGCGCGGCAGTGTGCCGTGTACGTGCCAGCGCCTGGTCCGGGAGGCGCGGGGGGTGTGGCCGCACGCGCCGGCGGCTGGGCCGAACGGGCCGTTCCCGACGATCGACGACGAGACGACGGACGAACCGACGTCGCCTGAGTACTTCGCGGAGCGCGCTTGGCCATGACATCCCTCGACGCGTCGTGCGTCAACGGCGTGATTGCGGGGTCATGAGCCTCAACGCTTGATGGCCGTCGATCGAACAAGTCAGGTGGTGTTCCGGCAACCGTCAATGGGCAACCGGCAACCGGATGAACCAGCTTCGGACGCCGAAGCCGACGGTCTCCGGGCTCGAATGTCCGGTTGCCCGTTGCCGGTTGCCGGTTGTCGGCCCGTGATTCTGTGCGATCCGCGACGCGCCGCCGTTCTAATCGATGTTCCCGGTCGATAGGTGTTGGTAATCCGAAAGCAGACGCTTTCAGGAGGATCCCATGATGCGTGCGCGCGCATGGACGATGGCTGTCGCCGTGCTGTCGGTGAGCTGGACAGGGCTCACATTGTTGTCGGCGGCTCGTCCATCAGGTGACGCCAGGCTGGCGCGTCTCGACGCCTACACGTCAGCTCCAGCTCAGCCGGTCTACGGGTCAGAGGATGACTACGGATACGGTGGACGACTGACCGACATCGAACGTGTCGGACGAGATACCTGGTACTTCTGGACCGGCGGCAATCAGAAGTTCTGGTCGCGTATGGCAGAGCTTACCGATGGCAACGTCGATTTGCTCGAGTACATCGACTCTCGTCGTCACGGGCGTCGCTTCCGTGAACTTGGCGCCGTCACCCAGCCCGGCTGTGAAGCGGCGACAGGGCCTGATGAGTATGGCCTGTGGCTCGATACCTGCCGGCCCGACGACCTGCCGCCCGCATTCGGACAGCCCGCCGGCATCGTCGGGCTGCGACGGTTCCCGAACCCGGCATTCGATCCCGCCAAATGGAACGCCGAGACATATCGATCCCATCCGAAGGGCATGCAGCCTCCCTACCTCATCGGCATGGCGTGCGGATTCTGTCATGTCGGATTCAACCCGCTGTCGCCGCCTGT
>CAYRAE010000229.1:0-6321 GCA_964422175.1 uncultured Luteitalea sp.
GCGCTGCTGGTGGTCTGGATGCTCGTGCGCGATGCGCCAATCCGGCCTGCGGTCACGGCGTTGGCGCTTGGTGTGCTGCCATGGCTGCACACGCGGTACGCCATCCTGTCCGTCGGTCTCGGCGTGCTCGTCCTCGCGCGACTGCTCGCGGAGCGCCCTGCGCCGGATCCCGCGCGCGCGCAGCGCGAATGGCGGCCTGTCGTCGCCTTCGGCGTGATTGGCGCCCTGAGCGCAATCGCGTGGTTCGGCTTCTTCCTCGTCATCTACGGCACACCGAGTCCGTCGGCGCCGTACGGGGCGTACACGCAGATGGCGCTCGCGCACCTGAAGCCCGGCCTCCCGGGGCTGCTGTTCGATCAGCAGTTCGGGCTCCTCGCTGCCGCGCCGATCCTCGCGCTGGCCGCCGTGGCGATCCGTCCTCGCGTGCGCCACGCGTCGCCTGCCACGTGGCGCCTTGCCCTCGCGGTGCTGCTGCTCGCGGCCATCTACACGTGCGTCGTCGGTGCCTATCGCATGTGGTGGGGCGGGTTGTCGGCCCCCGCGCGCTTCCTCGTCCCGATCGTGCTGCCGCTCGCGCCGCTCGTCGCGCTGGGGTGGCACTCGCTGACCACGCGCGCATCGCGTCACCTCGCGCTCACCCTTCTCGTCGTGTCACTCGCGATGACGATGATGCTGGTGGTCGTCGATCGAGGGGCACTGGCGTACAACGTGCGTGACGGCCAGGCGAAGTGGGCTGCGTGGGTGAGTCCACTCGTGGACCTGGTGTCGGCGCTGCCGGCGGCGCACAGGGACGCTCCGGTGATCGTGCTGCGAGACACGGCGATCTGGCTGGCAGCCCTTGCCATCGCGTGGGCGTTCTGGCGATGGCTCGAGGCCGCGGCGCGATGCACGCCGTTCGTGTCGATGCTGACGATCGCGGGACTGGTGCCGGCGACGATGACAGCGGTCTGGTGGGCGCACGGCGTGCATGGACTCGCACCGGCCGCGTCACAGATCCGCTTCGTCGAGCAGCGCAGTCAGCCGTGGCGGGCACTCACGACGATCACCCCGCCGCCTGCCGGCGGGACACGCGACTGGTTCGAGGTGGAACTGGCGTCGCCGCCGGAACGCACGCGCGGGTCGTACGTCGCCCTGCGCTTCGATCGACTGCCTGCCGGGCGATACCGACTGTTCTCGTCGAGTCGTGCGCCGCAGGCGCGGCTCGGGCTCACGCTCGGCGAGACGCGCGTGTCGCGGTTCGTCGCCGAACTCTCACCGTCGGACGACACACCCTGCGTGTCGTTCGCGCTGCCTCTTCCTGCGGACGACGTAGTCGTGAAAGGGAATGCTGACGCGTTGGCTGCGGGTACGCGTACGTGGATCGCGGTGGACGAGGTATGGGACACGTCTGGTGTGCCTGTGGTCACTCGCGCGCACGAGATGGGCCCTGATGTGTGGCTGTTGCCAGACGAGGGGGTCCATCCCGAGCCCGGTGGTGTCTGGTTGAGCGGAGATGCGGCCGTGACCGTTGGCACCAGTGCAGCGGAGCCGCGCGAGTGGACCGTGCGCGCGGGGGATGCCGACGTCGTTGTCTCCTGGGCGGGCAGCGGCGGTGGCGAGGTGCGATTGAAGGCCGGAGAAACGCGCGTGGTGACGGTCGAGGCCGATCGCGGGCGCCTGTCGTGGCGCGCGCGCGGCGGATTCAGGCCGTCGCTGTCCACGCCCGGCAGTAGCGACGCGCGCTCTCTCGCTGTGTGGATCGCCGCTCGGTGATGTGGGCGGCTTACGGCCTACGGCTCATGGCTTACGGAACGAACACTCGAATGGTTGTAGCCGCCGGATTTCATCCGGCGGACCGGGCTCGGAGAGCCGGCCCTGCCGGGGCTCAGAACCGCGCCACGCCCATCACGTACATGCCGTTCATCCGGAATTCGCCGAAGTCGCTGTCCACCTGATAGCTGAGGTGCAGCTTGCGATAGCCGCCCGTCACGCCGAAGTTGTTCGAGAAGTTGATCGTGCCGTAGAAGTCGTAGTCGTAGTACTTGCCGGTGTAGTCGCGATCCTCGCCCGACGGCAGGCGGAACAGCGAGACCTCGCCGCCCACGGCGACGTTGCGCGTCAGGTAGCCGCGCCCCGTGACGCCCACGGCGGGAATCGGCGCCTTGGCCTCGGCGAACTCGCTCGCCAGCGAAGACGTGAGTTCGGCGCGCACGTGCGTGTACTTGGCTTCGAGGAGCAGGCCCAGGTAGCCGCGATCGCGGTGGATGAAGTCGTACTCGTACCCGAAGCGCCACGCGTCCCACTTGAACTCGCCCGTCACCGGCAGGCCCACCGAGTAGAGGTTGCCGTTGAAGACCAGCGAGCGCCGCAGCGTCGTGTCGACGTCGAAGACGATCGGGATGTACTCCACGCGCAGCTTGTGCTTGCGCGCCGGCCGGAGCACGAGCCTGAAGTCGCGGAACGTCTTGTTCGGCACGTCGAGATCTTCCTGCAGATCGATCGTCGAGCCGGGGATCCCGAACTGCTCGCTCGAGAAGATGATGGCGGGTGTCGGCTTCCACAGGCCGACCGCCAGTTCGACGTTGTAGTCCTCGCCGATGGCGCCCTGGCTGGAGGACCGGTTCTGGAGAGCCGTGTACTGCGCAGCGGCCGGGCTGGCCGCGAGGACGAGCAGGGCCGTGACGATGCTCCGGAGCGAGCGAAGTACCTTCATACGGACCCCTATCGGTCGGTCCTGCAGGGGACTGTAGGGGGATGCCGGGAATGCCGGGAATGCCCCGATGCCGGATGTCGGCCTTCGGCCTTGGGCCATCGGCCTTGGGCCATCGGCCTTCAGAGCATTCCTGTTCGGTGCCCGGTTGCCCGGTGCCCGGTGCCCGGTTGCCCGGTGCCCGGTTGCCGGTTGCCGGTTGCCGTTTGCCGTTTTCCTATAATGACCTCGTGCTTGCCGCGTTGCGCCGGCTGTGGCCGTACCTGCGCCGGCGCCGCCGTCCCATCGTCATCGGGTTGGGCTGTGCCGTCGCCTCCAACCTCCTCTCGCTTCTCACGCCGTGGGTGCTGAAGTATGCCGTGGACGACATCACCGCCGGCATCTCCAGGGAAGAGCTGGGTCTCTACGCGTTCGCGCTGCTGGCGATCGCGGCGTGCGGCGGCGTGTTCCGCTATGCCATGCGGCGGCAGCTGATCGGCGCGTCGCGCGAGATCGAGTACGACATGCGCGCGGATTTCTTCGCGCACCTCCAGCGGTTCCCTCGCGAGTACTTCGACGGCGCGCGCACCGGCGACCTCATGTCGCGGGCCTCGTCCGACCTCGGCGCGGTGCGCATGATGGTTGGCCCGGCGGCGATGTACACCTCGTCCACGGTCGTCTTCGCCGTCGCGGCGGTCGCGATGATGGCGTCGATCCACGGGCGACTCACGCTGCTGGTCGTCACCGGGTTGCCCGTGGTGTCGATCATGGTCAAGTACTTCGGCCAGGCCATACACGACCGCTTCGAGCGCATCCAGGCACAGCTGTCCGAGATCAGCGCGATCGCGCAGGAGGCGCTGGCGGGGGTGCGCGTGGTGCGGGCCTACGGCCAGGAAGACGCCGAGCGACGCAAGTTCCTCGTGGCCAACGACGAGTACGTCGCACGCAACCGCTCGCTCATCCTCCTGCAGGCCTGCTTCTATCCCGGCATGACGCTGAGCTTCGGCGCGGGCATCGCCGCCTTCCTCTACCTCGGCGGTCGTGAGGTGGTGCGCGGATCGCTCACGCTCGGCGAGTTCGTGGCGTTCAACGGCTATCTCGGCCACCTCGCGTGGCCGCTCATCGCGTTCGGCTGGGTCACCAACATGTTCCAGCGCGGACTCGCGTCGTGGCGCCGCATGCTCGAGGTGATGGATACACCGCCATCGATCGCCGACGCCCCCGGTCTCGTACCGCTGGCACAGCCCGTCCACGGCGACCTGCGCGTGGCGAATCTCACCTTCGCGTACGGCGACGGGCCGGCGGTGCTCCACGACATCGATCTGCACCTGCCGGCCGGAGACACACTGGCGATCGTCGGGGCGACGGGCAGCGGCAAGTCCACGCTCGTCCACCTGCTCGTCCGCCTGTACGAGCCGCCGCGCGGCGCCATCTTCCTTGACGGACGCGACGTGCGCGACGTGCCGCTCGCCGACCTGCGCCGCGCGATGGCGTTCGTGCCGCAGGAGACGTTCCTCTTCAGCACGTCGATCGAGGAGAACATCGCGTTCGGCGCGGGGAATCTCTCCGACGACGAGCGCGCACGCCGCGCGAGCGAGGCGGCGGCGGTCGCCCGGCTCGACAAGGACGTGCAGCAGTTCGCCGACGGCTACCTGACGCGTGTGGGCGAGCGCGGCCTCACGCTGTCGGGCGGACAGAAACAACGGACGGCGATTGCACGCGCGCTGATGACCGACGCGCCCGTGCTCGTGTTCGACGATGCGCTGTCGGCCGTCGATACCTACACGGAAGAAGAGATCCTGGCGCGTCTGCGGCAGGTCACCGCGGATCGGACGACCATCATCGTGGCGCATCGCATCTCCGCCGTCAGGCACGCCGATCGGATCATCGTGCTCGACGAGGGGCGCATCGTGGAGCGCGGGACGCACGACACGCTCGCGGCGGCGGGCGGGCTCTACAGCGAACTGGTGCGGCAGCAGCAGCTCGAAGCCGAACTGGCGGTCTCGTGACGTCGATGCACGACGACGAGATCCTAGGCAAGGCGTACGACGGCCGCCTCATGCGTCGTCTGCTCGGCTACCTGCGCCCGTACCGCTGGCGCGCGGGCTTCGCGCTCTGCGCGATCGTGACGAGCGTCGGCTTCCAGTTGACGCAGCCGATCCTCGTGCGCCTCGCCATCGACGAGTACATGACGCACGGCAATCTCGCCGGTGTTGGCCGGGTGGCGGTGCTGTACCTCGGGACGCTCGTCTGCGTGTTCGTCGCCGAGTTCATCCAGACCGTGACGCTGCAGATGATCGGGCAGCGGATCATGCACGACCTCCGCCGGCAGGTGTACGACCACCTGCAGCGGCTCGACGTGGCCTTCTACGACCGCAATCCCGTCGGACGCCTGATGACGCGCGTGACGAGCGATGTCGACGCCATCAACGACCTCTTCACCTCGGGCGTCGTGTCGGTGTTCGGCGACGTGCTCGCGCTGCTGGGCATCATCGTGGTGCTGATGACGCTGGACTGGCGGCTCGCCCTGCTCACGTTCTGCGTCCTGCCGCTGATCCTCCTCGTCACGCAGTGGTTCCGCCGCAACGTGCGCGAGTCGTACCGCGAAGTGCGCACGTGGGTGTCGCGCCTGAACGCCTTCCTCCAGGAGAACCTCACCGGCATGACCACGGTGCAGTTGTTCCGGCGTGAAGCGCGCAACTTCGCCGACTTCGATCGCCTCAACGCCGAGCACCGCAACGCCAACCTGCGATCGATCTACTACTACGCAGTGTTCTATCCGGCCATCGAGTTCATCGGCGCGATGTCCACGGCGCTCATCGTGTGGTTCGGCGGCGTCTGGGTCGTGGCCGGCTCGCTGTCCATCGGCACGCTCGTCGCGTTCACGCAGTACACCCAGCGCTTCTTCAGACCCATCTCCGACATGTCGGAGAAGTTCAACCTGCTGCAGGCCGCGATGGCCTCGTCCGAGCGTCTGTTCGCGCTGCTGGATACGCCGGTGGAGATCACGTCCGGAGAAGGGGCCCCCGCGCGCTCCGGCCGCATCGTCGTGGACGATGTGTCGTTTGCCTACACGGCCGGCGTGGACGTCCTGAAACACGTGTCGTTCGCCGTCGAACCGGGGCAGCGCATCGGCATCGTCGGCGCGACGGGCTCGGGCAAGTCGACGCTCATCAACCTGCTCCTGCGGTTCTACGACGTCACGAGCGGACGGATCACCATCGGCGGCTCGGACATTCGCGAGATGGACCTGCGCGATCTCCGCTCGCAGTTCGCGCTGGTGCTGCAGGACGTCTACCTGTTCTCCGGGACCATCGCCGGCAACATCCGCCTCGGACGCGATGACATCAGCGATGCCGACGTGCGCCGCGCGGCGGAAGCCGTTCACGCCGATGCGTTCATCAGGGCGTTGCCGCTCGGTTACGATACGCCGGTCGCCGAACGCGGCGCGACGTTGTCGGTGGGGCAGAAGCAGCTGCTCTCGTTCGCGCGTGCGCTGGCGTTCAATCCCCGGGTCCTCGTGCTCGACGAGGCGACGTCGAGTGTTGACACGGAGACCGAGGCGCTGATCCGCGACGCGCTCCGGGTGCTGATGGAAGGCCGGACGACGATCGCCATCGCGCACCGGCTCTCCACGATCCAGGACATGGACC
>CAYRAE010000230.1:0-6310 GCA_964422175.1 uncultured Luteitalea sp.
CGCACGTGGGGCTATCCCGTGGTGCCCGTGCTGTTCCTCCTCACGGCCGCCTGGCTCATCGTCAACACGTTCCAGACCAGCCCGCGGCAGGCGCTGGCCGGCATCGGGCTCGTCGCGCTCGGCGTCCCGTTCTACTGGTACTGGACACGCCACGGCTCGGATACGACGGCCGGCACGCCCGAGCAGATCCCATGACGCGCCCCGGAATCACCTTGCCCGCACGACTCCGGTCCACGACCATGTCGAAGGCCTGAACCCGAACGAACCACGAGAGACCAGCCATGTCAGATACCACCACCACCCGTCGAGACTTCCTTCGCGTCACCGGCGCCACCGTTGCAGCCGCGACGCCTTTCGCTGCCGTGGATACGGCGATGGCCGTCCAGCCGGCTGCGCCCAGGGCACCCCAGCGGACCTTCGGGTACGCCGTCGTGGGCCTCGGCGGACTCTCGCTCAGCGACATCCTGCCCGCGTTCGCCAACACGAAGCACTCCCGCCTGACGGGACTGGTGAGCGGGAGCGTGGACAAGGCGCGCGCACTCGCCGCGCAGTACGGCGTGCCCGACAAGGGGCTGTACTCGTACGACACGTACGACCGCATCGCCGACAACCCCGACATCGACGCGGTGTACATCGTGCTGCCCAACAACATGCACGCCGAGTACACGATTCGCGCGCACAAGGCCGGCAAGCACGTGCTCGTGGAGAAGCCGATGGCCAACACGGTCAAGGAGTGCGACTCGATGATCGCGGCCGCGACGGCCGCGAACCGCTACCTGGCGGTGGCGTATCGCCTGCGCTTCGAGCCCTACACGCAGGCCATGATCAAGATGGCGCGCGACAAGGAACTCGGCAAGACCAAGGTGATCCTCTGCGAGGCCGGCTTCAACATCGGGAACCCCGAGCAGTGGCGCCTCTCGAAGGCGATGGGCGGCGGCGGGTCGATGATGGACATCGGCATCTACGCGGTGAACGCCGCACGCTACCTCGCCGGCGAGGAGCCGACCGAGGTCTACGCGATGGAGTACAGCACGCCCGGCGATCCGCGCTTCAAGGAGGTCGAAGAGACGATCACCTTCCAGCTGCGGTTCCCGAGCGGCACGCTCGCCAACTGCGTGTCGAGCTACGGAACGCCGCTCAACAGGTTCCGCGTCCACGCCGAACGCGGCTCGTTCGAGATGGAACCGGCCTACAGCCGGCGCGCGCTCGGCATGCGCGTGTTCCGCGGCAACGTCGTCGAGCAGCGCAACCTGCGCGAGCCCGATCACTTCGCCGCGCTGATGGATCACCTCGCGCAGTGCGCCGCCACCAACACCCGCCCCATCGTCGACGGCGAGGACGGCCGCAACGACATGCGCATCATCGAGGCGTGCTACGAGTCGGTGAAGGCGAACAAGGCGATCACGCTGGCCTAGGCCGGACGGGACACGACCGCATGGCCGACGCCTGGCGTTCGATCGACGTCCAGCGTGTGAGTGACGGACGCCGCAGCACGATCGAGGATCGTGCCGCGGCCGAGTCGCCGCTCGAGATCCGTTTGAACGGACAGGCGTTCGCGATGACGATGCGCACGCCCGGCGCGGATCGCGATCTCGTCGCCGGGTTCCTCCTGTCGGAACAGGTCATCACGTCGGCGGCAGACATCACCGCCATCGCGCACGCCGATGATGAATCGGCCATCGACGTCACCCTCGGCGACGGCCTGCGCGACACGCTCGCGCGGCGTCGCGCCGAGCGTCGCCAGGTGACCACGACGTCGGCCTGTGGCATCTGTGGCAGGCAGAGCGCCGACGCCGTGAAGACCGACGCACCACCAATCACGGCGTCGTGGGACGTGCCCGCGAGCGTCGTCTTGCGGCTGCCCGACCTGTTGCGCGCTCGACAGGCGATCTTCGATCGCACCGGCGGCCTTCATGCCGCCGGCCTCTTCACGACGGACGGCACGCTCGTCGAGATCGCCGAGGACGTCGGGCGCCACAACGCCGTCGACAAGGTGATCGGACGCCTGCTGCTGCGCGGCGCGCTGCCGCTCTCGTCCCACATCCTCTGCGTGAGCGGCCGCGCGTCGTTCGAACTCGTGCAGAAGGCCGTCCTCGGCGGCATCCCGATGCTCGTCGCCGTCTCGGCCCCGTCGACGATGGCCATCGACCTTGCTCGGGAGTACGGCCTGACGCTCGCGGGATTCGTGCGCGGCACGTCCTTCAATCTGTACGCCCACGCGCATCGCGTCGTGTGACGTCCGGTCGTCGGCGGGGCCGGCACTCCGGGTCCGGCCGACTGCCGTCCGAGCCCGGCCGACAGCGACATATAATGCCGGCCACATCGACATGGCCCTGCCATCTCCACGACGCGACGCCACGCTGGCCGACGCAGACGCACGTGATGCGGCGCGTCCCGTCGCACCGCGCGGCGCGGAGTGGGTGATCGACGCGCGCGGCTGCGATCCTGACGCCCTGCGCGACGTGGCACGCCTCGGCACGCTCTTCGACCGCCTGATCGCCGACCTGCAACTCACGCCGGTCGCGCCTGCCGTGTGGCACGCCTTCCCGCCACCCGGCGGCGTCACAGGCTTCGTGGTCCTCGCAGAGTCGCACCTGGCCTGTCACACATTCCCCGAGTTCGGGTCGATCTGCGTGAACGTCTTCTGCTGTCGCGCGCGCGCGAACTTCGACGCCGCGGCGATCCTCGCGGACCTGCTCGGCGCATCCGATACGCTGGTGCGCCGGATCGATCGCTCGTACGGGCCCGCGAGCCGCGCGCATGTCGTGGCGGGAGTCGCCGGCGCATGAGGGGGCCTGCCGGACGCTGTCCCAACTGCGGTGCCCCCGTGCGGTTCCGCTGGTCGAGCGCGGTGCAGACGACATGCGAGGCCTGCCGCTCGGTGATCGTCAGGCACGACGTCGATCTGGAGACGATCGGTGAAGTCGCCGACCTCCCGCCAGACAGCTCGCCGATTCAACTCGGCACAGAGGGTGCACTCGACGGCCGCGCGTTCACCGTCGTCGGACGCATCGTGTACGAGTACGCCGACGGCGGGTGGAACGAATGGCACCTCGCGTATGCCGACGGCACGAGCGGGTGGCTCTCCGACGCGCAGCTCGAATACGCGGTGTCGAGCCTCGTCACGCCGACGCGCCCGCTGCCCTTGACCAACGGTCTCAAGGTAGGACTCGGTTACACGTGGGGCGACGTGCCGCTCCAGGTCAGCACGATCACGAACGCGCGCTACAAGGGCGTCGAGGGCGAACTGCCGTTCGAGTTCTGGGGCAAGGACGAGGTCACGTTCGCCGACCTGCGCGGTCACGATGCCACGTTCGGCACCATCGACTACAGCGACGAGACGCCGCTGCTCTTCATCGGCCGCTTCGTCTCGTTCGACGACCTGCACCTGCGCAATCTCCGCGCGTTCGACGATGAGGACCGGTCGCGGGGGATGCGCGGCTTCAACTGCGGCAACTGCGGAGCGGCGGTCGAACTGCGCGCGCTCGCGCACACGCGCGCCGTGGCGTGCACCAGTTGCGGCGCCGTGATCGACGCGCGCGATCGCAACGTCACGATCCTCCAGAGCGCGGAGGCGAAGCAGTCGATCGTGCCGCTGATCCCGCTCGGCACACGCGGAACGTGGCACGGCCAGCCGTACGACGTGATCGGCTTCCAGCAGCGTTCGGTGACCGTCGACGGCGCGCGGTACGCGTGGGACGAGTACGTGCTGTTCAACAGGTACTACGGCTTCCGATACCTGACCAACTACAACGGGCACTGGAACGACGTCGACGTGGTGCGGGAACTGCCCACGGTCGCGAGCACGGGGTCGCGACCCAGGATGTCGCGCGGCGACGTCGAGTTCAAGCACTTCCAGCACGCCGTGGCGCGCACGGACTTCGTGCTCGGCGAGTTCCCGTGGCGTGTGAAGGTCGGCGAGACGGTCGTCACCGACGACTACATCGCCCCGCCGCTGCTGTTGTCCGGCGAGGGGACGACCGGCGAACGGACGTGGTCACTCGGCACCTACACGGAGCCGGCGGCGATCGCCACCGCGTTCGCACCGTCGCGCGCATTGCCCAGGCCCGTTGGCGTGTTCGCCAACCAGCCGAATCCCTGGTCGGCGAAGTCGCCCGCCCTCTGGCGCACCTGGCGCTGGCTCGCACTGCTCATCGTCGCGCTCTTCGTGTACCGCCAGGTGATGAGCGCCGAAGCGACGATCTTCGAACAGTCCTACACGTACACGCCCGGCGCCGCGGAGTCGTCGTTCGTCACGCCGCCGTTCACCATCGTCACGCCGAGTACGGTGGACATCCGCATCGATGCGCGCCTCCAGAACTCCTGGGTGGGCTACGACATCGCGTTGATCGATCTCGGAGCCGGCACGGCGTACAACGTCGCCACCGAAGTGAGCTACTACTTCGGGGAAGAGCAGGGCGAGCGGTGGACGGAAGGCAGCACCCGGGCCAGCCGGTTGCTGCCGAAGCTGCCTGCGGGGCAGTACTACCTGCGCGTCGAGCCGGAGGGCCCCGTGAACGGGCCGGTGGTGCCGTATACGATCCGGATCCGTCGCGACGTGCCGCTGATGTTCCCGTATGTGCTGGCGTTGGTCGCGATCACGATCCGCCCCGTGTGGGTGGGGCTCCGCCGTCTCGGCTACGAAGTGACGCGAGACGCGGAAGGCGACTACGGCAGCAGCGGCAACGATGATGATGACGATGATGACGATGACGACTAGGGAAAGGACTCGCGCATGCCTCGCGCCGTGATCTATCTCGTGTTCGGCCTCCTCGCGTCGGGGGCCGCGTTGTCGGCGGACCGCAGCGGGTGGTTCGCGCGCTCGCCTGACGTCCTGTCGAACGTGCCGCGGTCGATCCGCGACAATCCAGGCGCCTACCGTTCGCTGTACAACGGATCCCCGCGTCTCTTCGGAGGGAAGTGACAGATGGAAGCCACGCTCTTCACCAACGTCGTCGCCGCCGTCGTGTTCGCCGCCGTCGGCATCGCCGTGTTCCTGGCCGCGTTGTTCGTCGTCGACAGGCTGACGCCGTACACGCTGTGGCGCGAGATCATCGACGAGCACAACACGGCGCTCGCCGTGCTGCTGGGCGCCATGTCGCTCGGCATGTCTCTCATCATCGCGGCGGCGATCCACTGATGCACCTGCCTCGCTCGTGACCATCGCACTGCTCGTCTCGGTGCTGCTCATCGCGGCATGCGGGCTCATCTACGAGCTCGTGGCCGGGGCGCTGGCGAGCTATCTGCTCGGCGACAGCGTCACGCAGTTCTCCACCGTCATCGGCACGTACCTGTTCGCCATGGGCATCGGCTCGTGGCTGTCGCGATTCGTGGATCGCGGCCTCGTCACGCGGTTCGTCCTCATCGAGATCATGGTCGGCGTCGTCGGCGGATTCTCGTCGGCGCTGCTGTTCGTCGCGTTCGCGTACACCAGCGCGTTCCGGCTGCTGCTGTACGCGCTCGTGCTCGTCGTGGGCATCCTCGTGGGGCTCGAGATCCCGCTGCTGATGCGGCTGCTGCGCGACAGGTATCAGTTCAAGGACGTCGTCGCCAACGTGCTGACGTTCGACTACCTGGGCGCGCTCGGCGCATCGCTGCTCTTCCCCATCGTGCTCGTGCCGAAGCTCGGACTGGTGCGCGCCCCGATGCTGTTCGGCGTCATCAACGTCGCCGTCGCGCTGTGGACGACCGAGATCCTGAAGGACTCACTGTCGACGGCGGCGCGCCGGTCGCTGCAGGTCCTGGCCACCGCCGCGATCGCGCTGCTCGGCCTCGGTCTGTGGAAGGCCAACGCCATCCTCGATCTCGCGGAAGCGAACCTCTACGCAGACGACGTGGTGCTGGCGAGGACGACGCCCTATCAGCGCATCGTGATGACGGCGTGGAAGGACGACCTGCGGCTGTTCCTGAACGCGAATCTGCAGTTCAGCTCACGCGACGAGTACCGCTATCACGAGGCGCTCGTGCATCCCGGACTCGCGGCGCAACCCTCGGCGCGTCGCGTACTGATCCTCGGCGGCGGCGACGGGCTCGCGCTGCGCGAGGTGCTCCGGTACCCGCACGTGTCGCACGTGACGCTCGTGGACCTCGATCCGGAGATGACGCGGCTGTTCTCCACGCACGAGGAGCTGCGCCGGCTCAACGCGGGCGCGCTCTCGGACCCGCGCGTCACGGTGGTCAACGCCGACGCGTTCACGTGGCTCGACACGCCGGGCGACGCGTTCGACTTCGCCATCGTGGACTTCCCCGATCCGTCGAACTTCTCGCTCGGCAAGCTGTACACGACGACGTTCTATCGCATGCTGATGAA
>CAYRAE010000231.1:0-6309 GCA_964422175.1 uncultured Luteitalea sp.
ACGTGAAGTCAGGGCGGCCCCGTGGCAGGTGAACGTGGCAGGCCGAGGTCCGAAGCACCGGTCACCGGCTAGCACTCATGGCGCGGGGCCGCGCTGACGTGAAGTCAGGGCGGCCCCGTGGCAGGTGAACGTGGCAGGCCGAGGTCCGAAGGACCGGAGGCCTGCTAGAACTGGAAGCGCAACCCGAGCTGGATGACGCGCGGTGCGTCCGTCGCCGTCGACGATACGAACTGCATGAACGTCGGACTGTTGACGCCGGTGTCCGCGGCAACCCAGCGCGTGTGGTTGAACACGTTGGAGGCCTGCGCACGGATCTCGAACCGATAGCGGCCGACCGGGATGTTGCGGAACAGCGAGAAATCGAGGTTCCACACCGGCGGGTACCGGAATGCGTTCCGGCCCGAGTTGCCCCACTGCAGCCCCGTCGGGTTGGAGAAGATCGACGTGTCGAGCCACTTCACGTCGCGGCCGGGGCTGTTGATCTCGCTGACGTCGGCGCTCTGATTGATCGTGATCGAGCCGGCGCCTGGCGCCAGGAGCTGCGCGTTGTTGCCGCCGATGGTGAAGGGCGTGCCCGAGAAGGCCGAGTAGATGCCGTTGATCTGCCAGTCCTTCACCAGGTAGGCGATCAGGTTCGAGCTCTCGCGCATCCACGGCAGTTCGTAGACGAAGCCCATCTGGAACACGTGCGTCCTGTCGTATCCGCCGCGTGCGTAGTTGCGGTCGAACTGACTGGGAATGTTCCACGACATGCCGGTCCAGCCGTCTTCATCGGCCATGTTCATGGACTTGCTCCACGTGTACGCGCCTTTCAGCAGGAGCCCGTTCTTGAACGGTCGGTTCACGGCCAGCTGCAGCGAGTGGTATTTGCTGGTGGTCCAGTTGCCCCAGTCGAGGATCGACGCGTTGCCGGCGCGCGAGAAATACTGCCGTCCCGCATTGTTGGTGCCAGGTTCGGCGTAGTTCACGTTGATGTCGGCATAGCCCCCGTTGGTGCGCGTGCCCACGTAGGCCACGCTCGTCACGAGGTCGAGCGGCAGACGGCGCTCGAACGTGACGTTCCACTGGTGCAGGAGCGCGCGATCCACGTTACCCGGGCTCGGCGTGCGCATGTCCACGCCGCTCGGCAGCGGCACCGACCCGCTGCTCAGGTCGGGGATGGCGACGGCCGGGATGCCCTGCTCCAGAGCACCGACGTACCCAAAGCCCGCCGACGAATTGCTGAAGGCGATGGTCGCGGGATAGAAGCCACGCAGCGGGCGCGACCACGGCAGGGGGTTGACCGTGATGCCGTAGCCGGTACGGAACACCGTGTTGTCGTCGATGCGGTAGGCCGCGCCGATGCGCGGCGCCACGTAGACGGGCTTGCCCTTGATCCCGACGTCGGACGGGTTGCCGCCGCGATCGCCGATGAGGACGTTCCACGTCGCGTAGTCGAGGCGCTCGATCCCGCGGTCGGCGCGCGTCATCGTCGGGTAGAACTCGAAACGCAGGCCGCCGTTGAGCGTGAGCTTGTCGTTCACCTGCCAGCGATCGCGGATGTACACGCCGTGCTGCCACTCGCGCGTGGTCATCTCCTCGGCCTGCACGCTCTTGCCATAGGCGGACGGCAGCCCGAGCAGGAACGCCGCGTAACTGTTGAAGGCGCTGATGGGCTGATATCCCGGCGCCGCCGTGACGTTCTGGCCGAACGTGAACCCGCCGCGCGGTCCGAACGAGCCGATCTCGGGCTGCCAGTGGTTCATCTCCAGGTGGTTGAGGTCGTAGCCCACACGGAACTCGTGCCGGCCGGCCACCTTGGTCAGGGCCTGTGAGAACGAGTACACCGACGTCGTGTAGAAGTACGGGTTCCAGGTCGAGTTGTTGCCGAGGGCACTCATGCCCGTCGAGATGAAGGGCTGGCCACTCTGACGGATGTCGCCGCCGTTGGTGCCCGGGATGCCCCAGGTGTCGCTGCCCCAGTTGGTCCCGTAGTCGGGCGCCAGACCCGACTGCTCGTTCAGCGTGACGCCGAAACTGCCGTCGAGGATGAGCGTCGGCGTGAGCGTCCACGTGTGGCCCACGACGGGTGCGGTGACCTTGGTCGGCGCCGGCGCCACCTGATCGAACCCGAGCTGGAAGCGATCGTTGACGTTGGCGTCGAGGTACGAGAGCTTGGCCCAGATCTGGTGCGCGCTCGATCTGTTGAACGACAACTTGACGTCGTAGTTGTGCCTGTCGAAGAGCGGCGCCCGCTGCACCACGTAGTCGTCGGCGATGCGGTTGCCGTTGAGGTCGGCGCTCGTGTTCGGCGCGGGATATGTCTGCTGGATGCGCTGTGCGATGGCGCTGAGCCTGTTGGCGGGCAGCACCGCCCCGGCGAAGACTTCGCGCCCGTTGCCCGCGGCGTCTCCCGTCGTCGGATCGTAGATGCGGAAATTCGGATAGGCCGCGAGGATCTCGCTGAAATCGCCCTGACGCATCCGCGCTGTGGGCACCGAGAACGTCTCCTGGATCCCGCGCTCCTCCTTGAACCGCTCGTACGACCCGAAGTAGAAGAGCCTGTTCTTGACGATGGGACCGCCGAGCGTTCCACCGTAGATCGACGCGGTCACCGGCGGCTTCGTGAGCTTGTTGGCGTTGTTGAAGAACGTGTTCGCGTTCCAGGCATCCTCGTTGCGGAAGATGAACGCCGAGCCCTTCAGGTTGTTGGTGCCCGACTTGGTGACGACGGCGATCGCCGCGCCGCCGGCCATGCCCGTGTCGGCGTCGAAGTTGTTGGTGACGATGTTGACGTTGTCGATCGTCTCGGCCGACGCGACCATGCCCGCGTGGTGCGGCAGCCAGATGTTGATGCTGGCCGCGCCGTCGATGCGCGTGCTGTTGTTGTTCGGGTTCGTGCCGTTGACGAAGGTGCGCAGCGACCGCTGCGGCGTCGAGCCCTGCGAGTTCTGGAACGTCCCGGGCGTGGCGCCCGGGACCAGGTTCATCAGCGCCTGGTAGTTGCGAAACTGGTTCAGCGGCAGGTCGGTGATCGCCTTCGGCTGCAGTTCGACGCTCACGTCGGCCTTGTCCGTCTTGAGCAGCGCCGCCTCGGTGGTCACCGTGATCGACTCGGTGAGGTCGCCGATCTCGAGTTGGGCGTTCACGCGCAGGATGTTGCCTGCCGTGAGCGGAATGCCGGTCTGGCTGAAGGTCTTGAAGCCCTGCAGGGCCGCACCGAGCGTGTAGGTGCCCGGGATGACGTTGCGCACGGTATACGAGCCTTCACCATCTGTGACGGTATCCAGCTTGAGCCCGGTGCCCTCGTTGGTGACGGTGACAGTCACGCCGGGTATCGCGGCGCCGGTGTTGTCGGTCACCGTGCCGGTCAGACTGCCATACAAGGCCTGAGCGCTGGCGAGGGCGGGGAGGGCCAGCGCCACGCAGAGCGCCAGGGCCGGGAACACGACGCGGTGCAGTGGTCGAATCAGCTTCACGAATTGCCTCCTGGCCGGCGATCACTGCCAGATACACGCGCGCGACAGGCGACCGGAGCACACATCGGCCCCGTCGACACCCCGGATTCGCGACGCGCTGGCATTGCTGTTCGCCGGATGCGGCATAGCATGAAGCGGATTTCGCCAGAGTCAACAGGAGATTTCTTCATGACAGGCATTCCGGGGACGGTCCGCGTAGAATCGAGCGCACCTCATCCGGGGTCAGGGCACGCGTGAGCATCGACGAGTTCCGACGGGATCCGGCAGCGCTCTACACGCTCGCCGTCGAGCAGGCGACCGACTACGTCATCTTCGTCCTCGACGTCGACGGCCGGATCGCGACGTGGGCGCCGCCCGTCGCCCACGTGCTGGGCTGGCAGGCCGACGAGTTCGTGGGCCTGCGCTTCAGCGATCTCTTCGTCGACACGGAGTTCGATGCGGGTCCTTCCGGAGCCGCCCTGACACACGCGGCCGCACACGGCCAGTTCCGGTATACGTGCCCGCATCGCCGGCGTGACGGCCACGTGATCTGGGGACACGGCCGCATCGCGCGCCTCGACGATGCGGGGGGGTTGGCCGGATTCGTCGTGTCGCTGCAGGACGTGACGGCGATGCGGGAGGAACAGGACCGCCATCTCGCCGAGGAAGCGAGCCTGCGACACCGTGCGGCGGAGCTCGAGACGTTGCTGGAGGTGGTGCCGGTCGGGATCGGCATCGCGCGAGACGCGCGCGCCTCGCACGTGACGATCAACAGGGCGCTGGCCGAGATGCTGCGCATGCCGATGGGAGCCAACGCCTCGCTGTCGGCGCCCGATGGCGAGCGTCCCCACCATTTCCGCGTGCTGCGCGACGGCGTGGAACTCTCGCCCGACGAGCTGCCCCTGCAGATGGCCGCGCGCACGGGACGACCGGTCGTGAACGCCGAAGTGGACGTCGTGTTCACCAACGGCGACGCCGTCAGGCTGCTCGAACACGCGTCACCGCTGTTCGACGAGCACGGTGCCAGCCGGGGCAGCGTGGGCACGTTCCTCGACGTCACGCAACGGCGCCACTACGAACAGCAGCGGGAGCGCGCCCTGACCGCCGAACGCGAGGCGCGACAGGCGGCCGAGCGCGCCAGCGCGATCAAGGACGAATTCCTCGCCGGTCTGTCGCACGAGATCCGGACGCCGCTCAACGCGATCCTCGGCTGGGCGCAAATCCTGCTGCACTCCCCGTCGATGCCCGAGGAGGCCCGCGCCGGGCTCGAGGTCATCGAACGCAACGCCCGGTTGCAGACGCGTCTCATCGAGGATCTGCTCGACCTGAGCCGCATCGCCTCCGGGAAGCTTCGCCTCGATGTCCAGCCGGTGTCGCTGCCGACCCTCATCGACGCGGCGGTGGAGTCGGTGCAGCCCGGGCTCGTCAACAAGGGCCTGCGCCTGGTGCTGGACATCGACCGCGGCGCGACACCGGTGGCGGGCGATCCCGTGCGACTCCAGCAGGTGCTGTGGAATCTGCTCGCCAACGCCGTCAAGTTCACGCCGCGCGAGGGCCGAATCACCGTCGCGCTCGAACGCACCGCGTCCCATCACGAGCTGCGCGTCACCGACACCGGCATCGGGATCTCGCCGGAGTTCCTGCCGCACGTGTTCGATCGCTTCCGTCAGGCCGACGGCTCCACCACCAGGAGCTACGGCGGCCTCGGCGTGGGGCTGGCGATCGTGAAGCAGCTGGTCGAACTGCACGGAGGCTGCGTGCGGGCCATCAGCGACGGCGAGGGACGCGGCGCGACGTTCGTGGTCTCGCTCCCGGTGACGCCCGCGCGGCACACCGATGTGCCGTACGCGCCCGGCGCGCCTCCGTCCTCGCTCGTCGCGGCCGACGAGGAGCAGCCGCTGGCGGGCATCGGCGTGCTCGTCGTGGAAGACGATGACGACTCGCGCGCGCTGCTCGCGGCGATGCTCACCTACAGCGGGGCCGCGGTGTGGACGGCGGCCCATGCCGACGCCGCATTGGCCATCCTCGGTCACCAGCAACCGGACGTGATCGTGAGCGACATCGGCTTGCCCGATCAGGATGGCTACGCCCTCGTCCGCGCCATCCGCACCCTCCCCGCCCCCCACGGCCGCATCCCCGCCATCGCGCTCACGGCCTACGCCAGATCCGAAGACCGTCGCCTCGCGCTGCTCGCCGGCTTCCAGCTCCACATGGGCAAACCCGTCGATCGCGACGAACTGTGCCTCGCGGTCGCGAAGCTCGCGGGACGACAGGACTGACAAGCAGGACACGGTCGGCCTTGGGTGTTCAGAACACGGTCGGCCTTGGGCCTTGGGCCTTGGGCCTTCAGAGCACGGTCTCGGTCTCGGGCTCGGGCTCGGTCTTGGCCTTGGGCCTTGGGCCGTCGGCCTTCAGAACGCGGTCTCGGCCTTGGGTCTTGGGTCTTCATCATTCGTCATTCGTCATTCGTCATTCCCCCAGCATTCCCGGCATCGCGGCATTCCGGCCTCTTTCCCTTGCCTGCTATACTCTGCATCAAGTGAGATCGCGTCTCACTTTTGTATTTCCGCCTACTCATACTCCTCCATCAGGTCCCCACGGATGCTCATCGAAATTCCGGGTGTCTTCACGCCCGAACAGGCCGCCTCACTCCGTCACCGGCTCGCCGATGCCGGGTGGGTCGATGGCCGCGTCACCGCCGGCTCGCTGACCGCGCGCGCCAAGCAGAACCTGCAACTGCCCGAGGACTCGCCGCTCGCGCGCGAGATCGGCGCGTCGATCGTGGACACCCTCCAGCGCAACGCGCTGTTCATGTCCGCCGCCCTGCCGCTGCGCGTCTACCCGCCGATGTTCAACCGCTACGGCGAGGGCC
>CAYRAE010000232.1:0-2684 GCA_964422175.1 uncultured Luteitalea sp.
GATGCACATCTTGATGCGGAGATCGTCGACGTTGTCGACGTCCCACGCGCTGGCGTGGCACACCACGTCGCGATCGCGCGGGCGCGTGAAGAGCGATCGCTTCCAGAACGTCTCCGGCAGCGGCGCGAAGCCGAGCGACGTGAAGAACGCCTCGCCATACCTGACCATGCCGAGTGCATCCGTACGCTTCGACTTCAGCAGGCCCGAGAGGTCGTACGCGGGCGCGCGGCCCGGCGGCCCGACGAGGTCGTAGATGTTGCCCCACTGCTGCGCCCACATGTTGCCGAGCAGGTGCGCGGGGATCGGGCCATCCGGCGGCACGACGGCCGCTCCGTAGCGCGCCACGAGCCGGCGACGGACGTGGGCGTGCAACCTGTCGTACAGCGGCTTGACCTGGAGCCAGAGGCGATCGACGTCCTTCGCGAAGTCGTCGGGCGGCATGTCGTAGCCGGCGCGCCAGAATGCACCGAGATCGGCAAAGCCCAGCTCCTTCGCGCCCTGATTCCCGATCTGCGCGAACCGCTCGTACGGCTGCTTCAACGGCGGGGCGATGGCATGCCACCCTTCCCAAGCCTCGAGCAGCGCCTTCGGATCGCGACTGGTGGCCATCACGCGGCTCAGGCCGTCGATGGTCTCGCACGGCTTGCCCGGCGGGCAGTACGAGCCGCGGCCATACGTCGCCTCCATCCCGGCGACGATGCGCGTGAGCTCCTTCTGGAGGGCATCGTCTGCCGGTGCGGGGAGCGGACTTGCCGCGAGCTTCAGGAGCAGGAGCTGACGCGCGACGTCCGCGTTACCGCCGGCATCGACATCGAAGCGCGCGGCCTCCTTGGCGAGCCGCATCGACGTGGCGACGTAGTCAGCCGTCGACGAGGCCGAGATCTGCTCGGTGTCTTCGGTGATGAAGTTGGCGGCCACCCACTGCGCGCGGCCGAGCGCGTTGGCCTGCTCGAGGAGCGTCGCGTTGGCGCGCTCGACGAACGTGGCGGCATCGGCTGGTGTGCCCGACGCTGTGGTGTCGGGTGCCGGGGCGGACACCCGCGAACAGCCGACAGCCAGCGCCAGGCCAGCCGCGACCGCGGTGGAGACAGCGAGGACTCGTGTGGTGTGCACGAGTCTCCTTGTAACGGATCGGGGCGCCGGATGCCAGTGGTGGCGTCAGGGGAAGAGCACGCCGGGAGCGAGCCGTCCGTTCGGATCGAGGGCACGCTTCACGGCGCGCATCTCTTCGATCCCGGCGTCACCGTACAACTGTCGCAGGAGCGCCTGCTTGACGGGATGCCGTCCCACGCCGTGCTCGGCCAGCGGACACCCGCCGAGGCGCGCCACTGCCGCGCCGAATTCCAGGATCAGCGCCTTGCCCGCCTCGACGTCCTCGTAGTTCCGCGGCAGCACGTTCGGGTGGACGTTGCCATCGGAGACGTGTCCCCACGTGGCCGCGTCGAGCCCGCGCCGCGCGAAGCCGTCGCGATAGACGTCCATCATCTCGGCGAAGCGCTCGAACGGCACCACCATGTCCGCCGCCGTCTTGGCGATGCGATCGTCGACGTCGCGCTTGGCACGGCCGACGCGCGCGTTGACGCCTGCCGGCACCGCCTCGCGCACGCCCAGCAACTGCTCCGCGCGTTTCCGGTCCCCCGGCAGCGCGAGTTCCGCATCGTCAAGCACGCCGTGACGATCGAGAAGGCGGCAGAAACGCGCGAGCGGCGTGTCGGGGCCGTCATCATCGAGTGCACTGCTGATCTGCTCGTACGCCTCTTCCTGCGTGATCGCCGGCAGTTCCAGCTGGATCAACAGCAGCAGGCGTGCCGACGCCGGCCAGTCGACCTCGTACTTCCTGTCTGCGCCGTCCTCTCGCAGGATCTGCAGCGAGCGCGCGTCCATGTGTTCGATCGCAGCCACGTCGATGCCGTGCGGATCGTCAGTGCGCCACGTCTCGCGCGATTGCTCGCGCAGATCGCCGACGAGCGCCAACGCGCGCGTCTCGTCGGAGACGGGCACGAGCACGTAGCAGAGTCCCGCACGCGCAGGCTGCACACGGAACACGGCAGACGTGATGACGCCGAGCGTGCCCTCGGCGCCGATGAACAGATCGACGATGTCCATGCCTGGCGCGGCGTGATAGCCGGCCGATCGCTTGACGACATCCGGCATCACGTATGTCGGGACGGGAATCACTCGCCTGCCCCCCGGACCGTCGACGACGAACGTGCCCGAGGCGTCGAGCGTGTGCTCACCGCGCGTCAGATCGATGACGTCGCCGCCTGCCAGCACGACGGTGAGGCCGTCCACCCATTCACGCGTGGTGCCGTACTTGAACGTCGCCGCGCCTGCCGCGTTCGTGGCCACGATGCCGCCGACGGTGGCGCCGAGGAACGTGGGCACCGGCGGGAAGTCGAGACCGCGCCGAACGAGGTCGTCGAGCAGCGTGGCCAGCACCACTCCCGCACCCACGCGCACGTGCCCGTCGGCCGGCGGTTCGATGGCAGTCAGCCGCGTCGTCGAGAGCACGATGGCGCCAGCTGGCGTGGCGCCGCCGGTGAGCGACGACTGCGCCCCGACGGCGAGCACGGGGCGGCCGTCGGCGAGCACCGTCGCCACGTCGGCTTCGGTGCGGGGCCGGGCCACGACGTCGGCGTGACCACCGGGGTAGTGCGCCGCGTCGGCGAGGTGCGCGGCGATGG
>CAYRAE010000232.1:2784-6308 GCA_964422175.1 uncultured Luteitalea sp.
GCCCAGTGGACGGCGTCCCGGCATCGGCTGTGTGGCAGGCGCGAGGGAGGGAGGGCCCAACCGTCAGCCGGCGCGTCGAGGCCGGGATGCCGGACCGCTGGGGTCTCTTCGTCTGCCTCTCGAGCCGCCCGGCTCCCATCCCCACCCAATCGAGTCCTTACACCCGCTGAACCCGTGATCGGCGTCTGGCTTGTCCACCGTAGCGCGCAGCGCGAAGGTGGATGCCAGTGAGCCTGCCGCGCCGTGGCGCGCCAGCGCGAAGGCGGGTACCCTTGCGTGGTAGACTGCGCCGTTTTCTCGGGAGATCACCGTATGAAGATCGGGTTGCTCGTCGGTCGCGAGTACAGCTTTCCTCCGGCGTTCATCGACAGGGTGAACCAGCTCGGACAGCCCCATGGCATCACCGCGGAGTACGTCACGCTCAGCGGGACGCCGATGGACGAGCCGCAGCGCTACAAGGTCATCGTCGACCGCATCTCGCACGAGGTGGAGTACTACCGCGGCTTCCTGAAGCTGGCCGTGCTCAACGGCACGTACGTGATCAACAACCCGTTCTGGTGGACGGCCGACGACAAGTTCTTCAACTACTCGCTGATGGCGCGCCTCGGCGTCGCGATTCCACGCACGGTGCTGCTGCCGCAGAAGGCCTATCCACAGGACGTGGACATCCAGCCCGCGTCGCTGCGCAACATGGGCTATCCGCTCGACTGGGACGGCTGGCTCGATTACACGGGGCGGCCGGCGATCCTGAAGCCGTTCTCGGGCGGCGGCTGGAAGCACGTGTACAAGGTGCACTCGCGCGAGGAGCTGCTCGCGGCCTACGACGGCACCGCGCCGTACTGCATGACGCTCCAGCAGTTCGTGCACTTCGACAAGTACGTGCGCTGTTTCACCTTCGGCAAGCACGACATCGTGCCCGTCGTGTACGACCCGCACGCACGGCAGTACCTGATCCAGCACGACTATCTCTCGGCCGAACTCGGCGCGCGCGTCGTGAAGGACGCGCAGACCATCAACGAGGCGCTCGGCTACGAGATGAACACGATCGAGTTCGGGATCCAGGACGATGTGCCGTATGCGATCGACTTCCTGAATCCGGCCCCCGACTTCGAACGCGATCGGATCACGCCGTTCTACTTCGAGATGGTGGTCGACAAGATGGCCCGCCTCTGCATCGACCGCGCCCTCAACGGCCACCAGAGCAACATGTTCCCCAAGTGGGAACAGATGCTCGGCCTCGGCTCGGCCTCGGGATTCATCGGCAATCCGGCCTCATCGTGAACTTCTGAAATTCCGATGGCCGATCCGCTGCAGACATGGATGGCCCTGCTCGGTGAGGGCGGGGAGTTGTCCCAGGGGTGGTGGGAAGCGCATGCCGAGCGCATGCACGACGCACGGCTCGTGTTCGGGGGGCGGCTCAGTTGTCCGTTCCTCCGTCCGCTCTTCATGGACGCGGCCGACGAGGCGCGGCAGCGGATCGCGTGCGAGTCCATCGCGCGCATCGGTGAGCGGATCATCGGCGACGCGATGGCAGACGAGGCGCTGCTCGCGGAGTTCGGCCTGACCGACGCCGAACGCGCGCTCGTGGCGATCGATCCGGGCTACGCGTACGCGAGCACGGCCAGCCGGCTCGACTCGTTCCTGCTGCCCGACTCGCTCATGTTCGCCGAGTACAACGCGGAGTCGCCAGCTGGGCTCGGCTACACCGAGGTGCTCGCCGAGGTGTTCGCGGATCTGCCGATCATGGCGCGCTTCCGCGAGCACTTCACCGCCGAACCGTACCCGATGATGGACGCGCTGCTCGCGGGGCTGCTCGCGAGTTACAAGGACTGGGGCGGCAGCGCGGCGCCGCCGCGGATCCTGATCACCGACTTCCGCGGCGTGCCCACGTGGAGCGAGTTCGAGATCCTCGCCGATCACTTCACGGAACGCGGCGTCCCGACGGTGGTGGCCGACCCGCGCGATCTGGAGATCGCCGCAGGACGGCTCGTGGCGCAGGGCCAGCCGATCGACATCGTGTACCGGCGCGCGCTGATCAACGACATCGTGTCGCGACCCGACGACACCCGCGTGCTCATGCAGGCTTATCGCGATGGCCTGGTATGTATGGCCAACACGCTGCGCTGCAAGATCCCGCACAAGAAATCGTTCTTCGCGGTGCTCACCGACGAGGCGCACGCGGCGCGCTTCTCCACCGAGGAGCAGGGCGTGATCCGTGCGCACGTGCCGTGGACGCGCGTGGTGGCCGAGCGGCGCACGCGCACGAGCGACGCACGCGACGTCGATCTGGTCGCCTTCGCGCGCGACGGGAGAGATCGCCTCGTGCTCAAGCCGACGGACGACTTCGGCGGGCACGGCGTGACGCTGGGGTGGGAAGCCGACGAGAGCGCGTGGGACGATGCGCTGCAGACGGCACTCGCGGCGCCACAGGGCACGTGGATCGTGCAGGAACGCATTCCCATCCGCCGCGAGCCGTTCCCGATCGTCGAGTCGAACCCGCACCGCGTCACGACGCGAGACATGCTCGTCGACTGCGCGCCCTACATCTTCAGAGGCAAGGTCGCCGGCTTCCTCACGCGCCTCAGCGCGTCAGGCCTGGCGAACGTGACGAGCGGCGGCGGACAGGTACCGGCGTTCAGGGTCGCTGCGCGACGGATCTAGGGAATTTCAGAATTTCAGAATTTCACAATTGCTTACCTTCAGGAGCGCTGCGAAGGTTGGCGGTGGCAATGAAATTCTGAAATTGTGAAATTCAGAAATTTCCCCCGACGTACTCCCACATCATGTGATGCCAGTACGGCCAGTCGTGGCCGCCCTGCGCACCCCAGTCGTCGAGGTGGTGCGGGATGTTACGGCGGCGGAGGACGGCGGCGAAGCGATAGGTCTCTTCCGGGTGCTCCCACGCGCCCGTGCCTGTCGCCAGGTGGATGTGCGACGAGGCGATCTGCTGGTAGAACCAGGGATCGGTGATCGCGCCCAGGTAATCGATCGGATTGTTGAAGTAGAAGTTGTCGTCGTACAGGCCGTCCATGAACCGGCGCATGTCGTAGACGCCCGACATCGCGAAGCACCACTTGAACGTATCGGGGTGCTTGAAGGCGCTGTTGGCCGCATGGTACGCGCCGAGCGACGCGCCCATGACGGCGATGGGCGGCAGTCCCTTGCAGTGGTCGTGGATGAACGGCACGACCTCCCACCTGATGTATTCGTCGTACTGCTTCTGCATCCAGCTCCGGTGGTACGGGTGCGCCTGCTTGTTGTAGAAGGACGCGTCGCTCACCGATCGCACGCAGTAGATCTTGATCCGCCCCTGCTCGATGTAGGGCGACAGCGTGCGGATCATGGACTGGCCCTGCATCTCCCACTCGTCGCCACCGCTCGTGGGGAACGCGAGCAACGGCGTGCCGTAGTGTCCGTACGAGACCAGTCCCATGTCGAACCCCAGGCGGGGCGAGAACCACTGGTGATACTCACGTTCCATCGCGCCACGATCAGACCCGAAAGCCGGCGGTCTGTCCAGTCGG
>CAYRAE010000233.1:0-6307 GCA_964422175.1 uncultured Luteitalea sp.
GTGGGGGCCCCCAGCCCCACGCCTGTGACTCGCCTGCGCGACGGATCTCGTGACGTTCGACGGATGGCTCCACAAGTCGCGCCCGCCGGCCCCCCTCACCGCGACCGTGCCACGAGGCGCGAAGGGGGTTCAGCGCGGCGGGGCGGATGTGGCGGTGGCCTGATGCAATCCGGTGCCCGGTGGCTGCCGCGCCGTAGCGCGCCAGCGCGAAGGCGGGCCCGTTCCCCGTTGCCGGTTGCCGGTTGCCGGTTGCCGGTTGCCGGCATGTTGACTCTCCCGTCCGACGATGAGACCGTCGTCGTCCGGGATGGTTGGCCCACTCCATGCCCGCAAGGTCGGGGCGGAGTACAGGTGATGCGATTCGAAGAGATTCTTCCGACCCTCGCCACGAAGGCGGACGTCGCCGAGTGCGCCACGAAGGCGGACGTGGCACTGTGTGCGACGAAGGCAGACCTGGCGCTGTGCGCCACGAAGGCGGACCTGGAGCGATTCGCCACCAAGGACGACCTGAAAGGGTTCCCCACGGTTGACGACCCGAAAGGGTTCGTCACCACGGAAGCTTTGAAGAAGGAACTGGCTACCGAGATGGCGGCGATGCGCGAATTCGTGGTCGAGCAGGTCAGACACCTGCACACGGCGATCAGGGATGGACGTGCGGAAGTGCGCGTCCTCATCGAGGCCGAGCGTGACCGCTGGACGGCCGTCGTCGATCAGCAGAATCACCTGCTCGAGGCGCTCGGACTCGTCGACATCGCGGCGAAAGACCGCGACACGGTGTTGGACGGGCGCATCACCGCGCTCGACGGCCGCGTCAGCGCCCTCGAGCCACACGACGCAGCGCAGTGATCGCGCTTTTCCTCTTCCGCCGTTCGCTGCCTTTACCCATTCTCACCCGTTCCCCTTTGTCCCGTAAGGCTCGAGCTACCTGTTCTCCATAGCCCGGAGAGCGCGAAGGAGGTGCCGGCCTACCTTCCCTGATAGGGACTCACCGTCGCCGATGACGCGAACGGCTCGGCGGGCGCGACGCCTGTCGTGCTCTGCCAGATGGTGCCCACCTGGTTCACGGCGAAGGCGAGCGTACCTGTGTTGCCTGAGAGTGGCGCGGCCTCGAAGTAGAAGCCGCTCTGCGTCGGACGCGAGGCGCAGTCGTTGCCCATCGCGCGCGATCCATTCGATGGATGCAGCGCGAATTGGTAGCCGCTCTTCGGCGTGATGTCGAGGTCTGGGGATGCGAACTCCTCGCTGACCAGCGTGGTGAGCGATAGCGTGTAGCTGCCGGTACCGCACACCGTGGCGAAGGTCGCCTGCGCACTGTGCAGCGTACGTAGTGACTGAACGGCCGACGCTTGGTTCGCGGAAGACTTGGCGCGGAGAAGCCCCGGCACTGCCAGAGCCGAGATGATCCCGATGAGTGCCACGGTGATCAGCAGTTCGATCAGCGTGAACCCCTTGGCGGTGCTGAAGCTAGCATCCATGGCGTGGACACATGCAAACCATGAGCCAACGCGCTCAAACCTCGGCGCCCCGTCGGCGCATGCGTGTCCGCTTGGGTGCGCACGCAAAAACGCCCCGGACCGGCGAACCGGCCACGGGGCGTCGCAGGACGAATAACGACTGCGGTATCACTCCACAGGCGAAACGGTCGCTGGCGTTCCGGTGGTAATCGGCTCGGGCGGCGCCGCGCCGGCGGTGTCCTGGAACACCGTGCCACGCTGGTCGGTCGCGAACGCACGCGTCCCCGTCGACGTGCTCTGCGGAATCGCCGAGGCATAGTACCCGGATACCGCAGCCGCCGCACCGGTCACGCAGAGGCCGGTCGCTGGCGTAACTGTCACCGCCGCCGGGTTCGTTGCCGCGATGAGCAACACGTCGTAGCCGCTCTTCCCGGTACCCGCGCCGGCGCTGGCCGGGTTGGTCGCAGGGTCGAGGTCCGGGCTGATGAATGCAGCCGTACTGCCGGTAGGCGTCCGCAGCAAATCGGCAAGAGCAGGCGCGAACCCACCGGCAGCGCAGCTCGCGGCATACGTCGCCTGGCCGCTGCCAATCGCGCGCATCGAGCCGATGGCCGACGACTCGTTGCCCGACATGCGGGCGCGGAGGAGGCCCGGGATGGCGATGGCGGCGATGATGCCGATGATCGCGACGACGATCAGCAGCTCGATGAGCGTGAAACCCTTGTTGTTGCGAATCTTCATGTCCTGTCTCCTCTGAGCGTCCTGCGTGAGCCGATGGTGGAGGTCGCGTCCCCCGCGCCTCCGAATCCTCGTGCCCCTCTCAATAGCAAGCGCGGTGCCACACCGCCCGCGTCACCCCGCCTCGCTCAGATCGCCCACAAAAACCTTACTTTTGACGCCAGGTCCCGCCTTCCGGCCGTCGGTACGCCGGATCACAACTGGCGATCGACTGACGATTTCTGTCATCAGCGACAACTGACGGTACCGCGAAGCGACGGAAGTTGTCACAGGGGGATGGGGGGCTATGCCGAATGACGAATGAGGAACGAGGAATGAGGAATGCCTGCCTATCCGTAGCGCCACAGGCGCGCAGGCGGGACGAATGCCTGCCTCGCCGTAGCGCGCCAGCGCGCAGGCGGGCCGCTTGTCCGGTGCCCGGTGACCGGAAACCGGTGCCCGGATTTGCGCGATACTTCCCCGTGCGCGTTGCGTGGTTCTCGCCATTGCCGCCGGTGCGTTCGGGCATCTCGGCGTACTCGCTCGACGTCCTCGAAGGACTTCGGCGCGATCACGCCATCGATCTGTACGTGGACGATGGGGTGTGGCGCGCGGCGGGGGGGCATTTGCACGCGGGGCGCGGGGGTGAGACCGTCGCGCTCGACGGACCGTACGGGCTGCCGCTCTATCGCGCCTACGACTTCGCCTCCGCGCACGAGCGTACGCCGTACGATCTCATCGTCTACCAGATGGGCAACGCGGCGTGCCATCGGTACATGTGGCCTTACGTAGTGCGTTGGCCAGGCCTCGTGGTGCTGCACGATGCCGCGCTCCACCACGCGCGCGCGCAGGCGCTCCTGCTCGACGACCGCGCCGACGACTACCGTGCCGAGTTCCGCTTCAACCATCCCGGCGTCGATCCCCGAGTGGCCGACTTCGTCGTCGCCGGGCTGGAGGGATCGCCCTACTACCTCTGGCCGATGCTGCGCCTCGTGATGAGCCGCGCCCGCGCCGTCGCCGTCCACGGCGCCCCGCTCGCCGACGCGCTCGCGGAGGAGTACCCCGACACGCCGATGGCCACGGTGGCGATGGGGGTGCCGGATCCGTGGGCCTCACGGCCGGCAACCGGCAACCGGCAACCGGCAACCGAGGGAGCATGGTCCGATCCCGACATTCCCGACCGGTTGCCCGTTGCCGGTTGCCGGTTGCCGGCCGAGATCGTCCTGTCCGCCTTCGGCCTCATCACGCCCGAGAAGCGCATCCTGCCGATCCTGCGGGCGTTGGCGGCGATTCGCGACGAGGCGCCGTTCGTGCGGCTGCGGCTGGTGGGCGAGGTCGGCGACCACTACGCGCTCTGGCAGGACGTGGCGGAGACGGGCACACGCGACCTCATCGAGGTCACGGGCTACGTGGACGATGAGCAGCTCGCGGAGGAGTTGCGCACGGCCGACGTGTGCCTGTGCCTGCGATGGCCGACGGCGCGTGAGACATCGGCCTCGTGGCTGCGCTGCCTCGCGGCGGGCAAGCCGACCATCGTGCCCGATCAACTCAGCACGTCGGACGTCCCGACGCTCGATCCGCGTCACTGGCTCCTGAAGCACGACCGCCGCGACGCCGCCAGCGTCTTCCAGCCGCCCGACGCGAGTCGCGCGGTGGCGGTGTCGATCGAGCTCTCGGACGAGGAGGCGATGGTGCGGCAGGCGCTGCGTCGGCTGGTGGTCGATGCGCAGCTGCGGGAGTCGCTGGGCCGCCGCGCGCGCGAGTGGTGGGAGGCGCATCACACCGTGGCGCGCATGCAGCGCGAGTACGGGCGCGTCCTGTCGTGGGCCGCGCGCCAGCCGTTGCCGTCATGGCCCGCCGACGCCCCCGCGCACGTGCGCCCCGACCCCGCCATGTGGGCGCGTGAGCTCGCCGCCCCGTTCGGCGTGCACGTCGACATCCTCGACAGCACGGCAGAAGCATGACGGGCCGGGCACGCTCGGCTGCGGTCGGGCCCGGAGGGCCGACCCTACCTACCGCCGCGGCGGGCAGGGCCGGCTCTCGCAGTGTTAGGGCCGACTCTCCGAACCCGGCCTCTAGACCGTGGGGTGATGGTTCAGCCTTGGCATGAACACCATGGTGGGTGCGGCATTCCCGCCATCGCGGCATTGGAATTGATATGCTCGGAAGTCGGTGTACCGATGCCCCTCGCTGTGACCATTCAGCTCAACGGTGAACCGTACGACCTGCCAGAGCCCGTGACGGTTGACACGCTCCTCGCGCGCCTCGACATCGACGCGCGGCGCGTGGCCGTGGAAGTGAACGAGTTCGTCGTAAAGAAGGCCGCATACGCCGATACCGTCGTGCGTGCGGGTGACGCCGTCGAAGTGGTGAACTTCGTGGGCGGCGGGTAGCCCGGTGTCGGATCGCTCGTCGGCCGTGACAGGGTTACTCCTCGTCGTGTGCCTGGCCTTCGCCCATGCCGCCGCGTACGCGTTGTGGAAACCGATGTACCAGGTCTCCGACGAGGTCGTCTATGTCACTATCGTGCAGACGCGAGCGCTGGCCCTGACGCACGCATCCGAGGCTGCGTGCATCGCCCCTCCCACCGGACAGCTTCTGGTCATCTCGGCTCAGGGCAAGCGCGGATTCATCGACACCACTGCGCGCGAACTTGCGCTCCTCTGCACGGCGCGCGTGACCGACCGCACGCTCATCGCGCTCCGCCTGCTGCAGGCATTGTCACTTCCGGTGGTCGCCGCCTGTGCCTGGGCCATCGCGCACCTGCTCACGCAGCGCCGCGCCGATGCGCTGTTGGCGGGGGTGCTCGTGGCATGCCACCCGGTCGCTGCGTCTGTCGCGGGCGCCGTCACACCCGATGCGTGGGCCAATGCATTCGGCGCCATCGCGTTCCTGAGTGCCACGCGCGCCATGCTGGGGCGCGGTTCACGATGGGACGTCGGCACGCTGATCGTGAGCGTGCTGCTGGCGGTCTCCTGGAAGGACACGACCACGTTCCTCCTGGTACTCCCGCTGTGCGTCCTCGCGATCGGCCTGTGGCGCGGCATCCGCCAGGCGACGGCCGTGCGATGGATTGTGGGCCTCGCCGTCGCTGCGCCTCTCATGGTCGCAGCGGGACTGTTCTGGTTCCGGTCGCCATATCTGGGACAAGCGCCGCCGCCGGGCAGCCCTGCCAGTCCCGGCGCCTGGGCACTGGCTGTGGTACGCGACCTCGTCGAACAACTGCCCGGGATGTTGCATTCGTCGTGGATAGGGATCGGAAGCTTCGGCGCGAATACCCTGACAGCCGGCCCGACGGTGCAGGCCATCGGGCTCATGCTCCTTCTCGCAGGCGTCGTCGGAGGCAGCCCCAGATGGGCACGCGCGCTGCGCCGGCACGGCATCGCCCCCATGACGGTCGCCTGGACCCTGTGCGCTCTCATCTGCGTGCTCCAACCATCAGTACGTCAGGTGCTGCTCGCCACCACGGACATCCATCAGGGACGCTGGCTCTTTCCACTCCTCGCGCCATTCGCCGTTGTGGTCGGCTGTGGCATCAATGGCCTCTCATCGCGGTGGCATCTGTTACCGCTCGCGGCGATTGGCGGCGCCGTTGCCGCAGTTCAGTCGCTTGTCGATACCGCGCGGTATTTCTGGGCGAGTCCCGCTCATCTCGTCGAGGCATCCCTGTTCCTGAGGGGGACCGGAGGCGAACAGATCGGCGATGGCGTGGTCCTCGCGACCATTCGGCATGTCGCCGAGCAGACACCCTTCACGTGGCGTGCCGCGTCAACGCTCCTCGTCATCCTCGCGGCGACGGCATGCCTGCTCCATGGCACAGGATTACGCAAGGTTCCCCGAGATGTCAGACACACTCACTATCGCTGATCGCACCTTCTCCTCACGCCTCTTCGTCGGCACGGGCAAGTACTCGTCGCACGAGGTGATGCGCGACTGCCATGCCGCCTCCGGCGCCGAGGTCGTCACCGTCGCCGTGCGGCGCGTCGACCTGCACGACAAGAGCGGAACATCGCTGATGGACTTCATCGCGCCATCGATGTTCATCCTGCCCAACACCGCCGCGTGCTACACGGCGCAGGACGCCATCCGCACCGCGCGGCTCGGACGCGAGGCCGGCCTGTCCAACTGGGTGAAGC
>CAYRAE010000234.1:0-6188 GCA_964422175.1 uncultured Luteitalea sp.
GGACTCTTAATCCGTAGGTCGAGCGTTCGAGCCGCTCACGACCCACCAATCAGCCTAATTGAAAATTTGGTATCATCGGGCTGATTGACTCCCGCCGTTTTTGATTTGAAGCCGTAAGCAGGGGTTGGCAATGATAAGACCGATTCCCTGCCCCTTATGTGCTCTTCGGCTTCTCCCATCCGGCTTCTATCTCTTTCATAGTCGCTTATTTCTTCTGCATGCGGCAGATGGCTGCGAGTTCTGCCGGACTTTGATAGTTCAATGCGCTGTGCGTCGATGCTCGTTGTAGTCGCGCAGCCAAGCTGATATCCGAATCCGCGCCTCAGCGAAGCTGGTAAGCCGTTGATCGTTCAAGCACTCATCTCGAAGCCGGCCGTTGAAGAGCTCTCAATATATGCATTGTGCGCCGGCTTCCCACAGTAAACCTTCAAGACTTCAGCATCCAAAGCGACTCGGCTAAAAGCTTCTTGAGTTAAGCGTTCTTTGCTTCAAGGTTTGCAATCACTTGGCGTCCGATACATCCCCGGCACTTGCTTTCTCCTTTTCCCCATCTATAAATGAAACATGGATGCTTCTGAATCGCGGCGTTGGACCCGTTGGTTATAGCCTTATTTAGCCTTGATAAATAGCCTCAATAAATCCAGAGCAAAAATGACAGGTGTGGAATATGAATAATCCATCCTCTTGAAGCGGGAGGTGTGATGGTCACCCAGTTCAACGACGTGCTTATGCAAAGAGTTCTGGCCGCCGGCGCGGACGATGCCGGCAGCGAGAGTATCGAGCCAGGCAAGCCGGGGTTCATTGAGGAGCAGGCGCTCAGCTGGCTGAATGGCCTCAAGGTCGGCAAGCGGCTGTCCTCCTCGCCGCTCATTAAGGTGATCGCCAAGGATGAGAAGGAGGGGACAGTCACCTTCCTCATCCGCGGCCGGATGAAGATTAACAAGAGCCGCTTCTCGCCCTTCGTGCGGATCGAAGTCCGACTCCTCACGACTCAACTGGGGGTCGACGCGGTCACAACCTTCATCGCCGAGCTCAAGATCGTCGAGAGCGAGACGGCCCCGGTTACCGAGGTGCGCATGGGCTTGGGCTACGACGGGCTGATCTTCTCCGGGCGCGGTACCGCGCGGGTAACCCCTATCGGCTTCGGGCTCGACATCTTCCTTGGCGGGGTAAGCAACCGCGGCATCATGATCGGCATCGACGTGTTCCTGCCGGTTCCCATCCCCCTTGGACCAAGCGGCCTCGGGCTGAACGGCATCGGCGGCGACTATGCCCACAACTTCAAGCCCCGGCTCGAGTCGGGGCTAGAGGCGGAGGGGCCCAAGCTCAACCTGGAGACAGGCGATACTCCACCCGAGGAGCCGGTCGAAGCAGTCCAGAGCCCCACCGCCATTCACTATATACAGTGGGCGCGCAATCCTGATGAGGCGCTCGACCGCTGGGTCGAGGCGCCCCCGGATGAGACCGCTATCGGCATCGGCGTGCGCGCCTATGTCAGCGACGTTGCTTCTGCCGGCAACATGCTGCTCATTGGCCCCGCGGGATTCGCGGTCTTCACCCCGGGCGCGGTCATCATTCTGGGAGGTGAGGGCAAGCTCCTCAACTCGGATACGATCGGGTTCGAGGCTTTCGCGGTGATCGACGCTTCGAGCGGCAGCTTTGCGCTGGGCGGCGGGGTCGAGGTCAAGATCCCCTCCTCGGGTGCGCTCATTGAAGTCGTTGGCAAATTCGACTCCTTTTTCTCACGCTTGGATCCCAGCAGCTGGTTCATCGCACTGGGCACCGAGCGCGACCCGAACCGCGCCAAGTTCCTCGCCGTCTTCTCCGCCAAGACCTACTTTGAGCTCAATAATTACCGGGTCGCCTTCGGGGTCGAGCTGACCTGGAAGGAGGGGATCAAGCTCGCCAGCATCTTCGAGGTGTTCATCCTCGGCGGTGGGGGGCTGCGCGCGCTGATCGGGTGGAATCCCCGTCAGCTCGCCGGTGCGCTCAAGCTGTTCGCAGAGGCTGGGATCAAGATTCTCAAGATCAAGCTTTCCGCCAAGCTCAATGTGGAGGTCTGGGGGCACGTGCCGAAGCCCCGCATCCTCGAAGCGACGACCACGATCACGCTCAACCTGCCGTGGCCCATCCCCGACGCCAGGATCAAGCTCAAGCTCCCGCGCGAGCGGGACAATATCCCGCCGGACATCAAGGTACCCTTCTGCGACGCTGAGTGCATCCGCACGGGAGCCCTTCACGCACGTAGTGGCCGCCAGTGGGATCTGGTCGAGCCAAGCAACAATCCAATCGACCAGCCCTGGCCCGATGTTCAACTTGTGATCCACTTCTCCCGCCGTGTGACGGATGAGACCAGCAAGGTCCTGGGTCCTGCAGTCGTGGCCGAGAACAATGGCGGCTACGACGTCTTCCATAGGCTCATGACACTCGAGCTGACGGACATCACCAACGGGGTAGTCATCGAGGGCGTCCAGGCCGTCTGGGCCGAAAGCCCGGATGGGAAGACCGCGCAACTTCATGTGCTCGCTCAGGATCCCTACTCCTGGCTGTTCTGGAACGAGAGCGTGTCAAGCGCGATCGAAATCCCTGAGCCGGAGACTGTGCTGCAGCTGTTCGGGCTGGGCGAAGAGGTGGTGTTCGAGACGCCGCGCCGTTTCGGGAAAATCGAGGTGGCCCCTGCCGAGCCGGCGGCGCTCAGCCACGCCTATTCCTTCGCGCTGCCCCGTCGAACCATCACCTGCGCCGATATGACGCTGCTGCTGCGCGCGCCGGGCGGCCAGCCGATCTTTGCCGACCAGTTCCGCTTCTACGTGATCGAACATCGCACGGCCCCCACGAGCCAGGCACTGATAAACCTGCCGGACATGCCCTTCCCGGCGATACCGGCCTTATTCACCAAGATTTTCCCCGACCTCTACCTCGTCGGCTATGAGGTCACGATCCCGGCTGGAACCGCCATCGACAAGCTGCGGCTCGTCAGTCAGGCCGAGGTGGCCGGCATCGTTCAGGACATCGTCCTTTACGGCGTCCTGTTCCGCGAGGTGCCGGTGCCCGCGCAGGCATGCCAGGAGCGGGTAATCCTGACGCCGGGGCGCTACCGCCTCGACCTCGCCGGCACGACGAGCGCGGTGTCGGTCGACGGCAATGCCGAACCGGAGCCGCTCGACTGGTCGCTTGCCCAGGAATTCGAGGTCGTCTTCCCATATTCGCTGCGGCCCTATTTGCGCGACACGACCGTCGGCGACAGCCGGCTGTTCCGGGATGCCCCGTTCGCATGGGACCCGACGCTCCACGGCATCGGCTTTCCCGCCTACCGCGGTTATCTCCCCGCGGTCAGGTTCATCGTCCCCTATCTCTCGGCGATGTTCCCGACGCTCCGCTTCCGCCTCGCCTATGAGGAGGAAAGCGGCTCCGTCTACAGCTTCACAGCTGAGCCGGGTCCGACTGCAGGCGGCGGCAACAGTCTGCTGGAGCCCACGCAGGACTTCCTCGACTGGGTCGGCTGCCCGATCGAGAGCGACGAGGAGCTTCTCGCCACTGAATTGCTGCCGCAGACGGGTGGTGCTGAGGTGCGTCTCATCTTCGACGCGCCCGACGGCCAGTCGACCGTGCTTGATAGCTGGAACTGCGTGGTCTCGCGCTTCCTCGGTTTTGCCGAACAGATGGCGCTCGGCCAGACGACGCTCAGGCAGATCTACGACGCCGACGGCCCGCACACGATCTCACCCTGTTTTATTCCCGGCAACCTCGGCTTCGCAAACCGGCGCAGCATCGGTGGGGGGAGGCTCGATCCGCCAGCGTTCACGACTGTGCCGGTCTCGCCCCCGCCCGGCCCGGGCCCGCTCCTGCCCGGCCGCTTTCCTATCGGCGCCAATCCGCCCTTCCCGGACGAACTGGACGAACCGCCGCTCAACTGGCGTCTTCCAGGCATTCTCGCCGCGCATCTCGAGGATGACAGCGTCGCGCTCCCCGTGGCCTTCGCCCGCTTCACTGTCGATAGCGGCGCAGTGCTCAGCGACCTGCCGGACAATCCGATGTTCGGGCTTACCAACCCGGTCGAGGAGACGGTGGTCGAGGGCATCGCCGACGGTTCGGGGCGGCTCTTTGCCATTTGGCTGCGTACCCCCGAGCCGGTCGACTGGCGCCGCTGCACGGCGTCGCTCCGCATCCGCCACCTGGTCGACGACGACGGCTGCTCTCGGGACTACGCCTATCGCCGGCCGATGGACCTTACGGTCGAGATGCTGCCCGGCCCGGACGCGAGCTCGGCGTTCCTGGTCGGAAGTCTTGCCGGCATCCGGACACGGCTGCCTCGCGGCGAATATGAGCTCGTCCTGTCCTTCGATCCGGCGGCGGCCGAACTGCCGCGACTGCGTCCTGGCCCAGCGATCGTCGGTCCAAAGGAGACGGTCATGCTCAAGTTTCTCCAGGTGAGTGGACTCACCTGGCCATTGCCGAACGCGGCCGTATCCGTGCCGGGTCAAATGCTTGCACGCCTCATGGCCGCAGCCGAGCGTAGCGAGCCCGGCATAACCGCGCTGGCCGCAAGTGCCGTCGAGGAGGGCGGCACGGTGCCCGCATCAAGCGACTCAACGGCGCGCATATCCGCAGTGACTGCGCCCTTGCCGCGCCTCGCCAAGCGGCGAGTCAGCACGGCGGATCGCACCCGCAGCCATCGGCGGCCGCGGGTGAAACCACCCGAACGTCTCTCAGACGTCCGGCCTGAGTAGAAGAAGAGAAGGAGAACCGGATGCCTGTCTTTCTCTCGGCGCTTGGTTGGGTCACTGACGAGCCCAAGGGCAACCGTCTGCGCTGGGCCGTGCCGGTCGATGAGGTAGTGGACGGCGCTTTCCGGGGGCTTCCCGTCTCCGTCATTGTGGAGCGGTCGCTGTTACCACCGACGAGTTTCGGCGACACGATTTTCTTCAATGCGCCGAGCTGGCCGATCCCGCTCAATTGGTGGGAGCCGCTTGGCGACCTTCCGGTCGGTTTCGGGCTCGCGGTCCGCCTCACCCTGCCGGAGCCGGTCCAGGCGGTCCGCTTTATCTACCAGGGGCCGGAAAACCGGCTTCGCGCCTTCACGTCGGCCGGAGAGGTGGTCATGATCCGTGCCCTCATGCCCGGACAGATCGTGCTGCTCGAAGGCACCGAGATCGACGAGCTGGAATTCCTCATTGGTGGCGTGACACTCCTTCAGGCAAGGATCCTCGACCTCTTCGCCGGACACGACGCGGGCGTGAATTTCGTGCAGATCGCCGTCCTGAACCCGCGGGCGACTGCAATCATGGACCTCGCGACCGCGGAGGCGCGCCTCTCCGGGCCTTCCGAAATCGATTCAGGAGAATGGGCCGCATTCCAGGCCGAAATCGCAGCTGCAGCGATCGCAAGCATCCCCGATACCACAGAGCCCGCATTTGCCGGCATCGAGCGATGGGCGCAGTTCAGCACGTTGCTTGCCGTGCGCTGGCGCTACTCCCTTCTTTATGGATTTGGTTTTCTCGACGGACCGGAGACCGGTCCTGGCACTGCTGCGGACACCACAGCGTCCGACTTGCTGCTCCAGGACATGCCGACACAGCCGGTCATCTACCGCGTCCGCTGTCGCTTCGAGGATGGCAGTCTCCAGATCAGCAACCCGATTGTCGTGCTTCCCATGCCGGCCAGTCCCTTGGCGCCGCCGCAGGACCTCGCCTACGAGAGACCTCGCGTACGGTTGTTCGAGGGCGACGAATATCTCTTCGAGGCGCAGCTGACTCTCGGCGCGAATGATAGGCGGGTTCGTGGCGTAGAAATCGAGGAGGAATTTGGACCGAGCCCCATTCTTGCCACCGCGGCCCTCCCCGAGACCTATCTCTTCCAGAGCTGGGAGCCGGCCGACAGCAATCAGCGGATGCGAATCAACCGCGTCGCGACGTTGCCCTTCTATGATCTCCCGGTAAGCTGCCGAGCGCGAAGCCTCGACATCTGGGATCGGACGAGCGCGTGGAGCACGCAGACGCCGCCAGTTCCGCCAGTGTTCGAGCATAGCCCCTTGCCACCGACGCTTCTCGACGCACGGCTGAAGGACAAATTGGTCACGATCTTCTCCAATTCGCCTGGCAACAGCTTCGCCAGCTGGGAACCGGATCACGCGGCAGCGAACACACCGGGTACTGTACTTGAGGTCATGCAGCGTATCAGCGAGCCTG
>CAYRAE010000235.1:0-4283 GCA_964422175.1 uncultured Luteitalea sp.
CGGAACAGACCCGTGAGCACGAAGGGCGAGAAGTGCCAGATGGCGTCCTTGGGGCAGATTTCGCGCAGGCCGCCGCCCGCGAACCCGCAGCCGACGTAGAGGGGGATGGCGATCCACTCGCCGCCGGCGAGCGCCGTGAGGCCGACCATCAGGCCGACGATGGCGCCGGCGTATGGGCCCGCGACCAGCCCCGCGAGATAGGCGCCACCAAGGGATACGTCCGCAGCGTGGTAGCCGAGCAGCAGCCGGCTGGCCACGCCGGCTGCGAGCGGCACTCCCAGAGCGCCCATGAACTTGAGGCGCTCCGGCCAGTCGCGCCGCTCGGTCAACAGCAGCGTCCGGAACCGCCGGAACCGCACCAGCATCGTCGACAGCGCCGCGATACCCGCGAGCTGGACGATCAGCGTGACGAGCAGATACTGCTCCGCAGAGAGAAACCGCGGCTCGTGGAGCACAGGGGGGAGTGTAGCCGACGGCAACCGGCAACCGGCAACCGGCAACCGGCACCCGGCACCCGGGTGGCCGGCGTTCGGTAGCACCTGGTAGGGCCGGCCCTCCGGGCCCGACCGCTCGGCTGCCCGGTGTCAGATGCCCGATGCCCGGTTGGCCGTTGCCGGTTGCCCGTTGCCGGTTGCCCGTTGCCCGTTGCCGGTTGCCGGTTGCCGGTTGCCGGTTGCCCGGTGCCCGGTGCCCGGTGCCCGATCTTGTTGTTACAATGTCCGGATGATTCGTCCCTGGATCGTCGGGTTCAAGACCACGTTTGGGCACATGTTCAAGAAGCCCATCACCGTGAACTACCCGGACGAGAAGGTCCCGATGTTCCCGAAGTGGCGTGGCAAGCAGGTGCTGATGCGCGACGAGAACGGGCTGGAGAAGTGCGTGGCGTGCGGTCTGTGCGCCGTGGCGTGCCCGGCCGACGCGATCTACCTCGAGGCCGCCGAGAACGACGGCAGTGTCCAGGCAGGCCCGCGGTACGCGCGGACCTACCAGATCCACAAGACGCGGTGCATCTTCTGCGGCTACTGCGAGGAAGCGTGCCCGGTGTCTGCCATCTTCATGGGCAAGGACTACGAGCTCGCCGTGTACAGCAAGGACGACTTCGTGTGGGACAAGGACGATCTCCTCGTGCCCCTCTCCAACCGGTGACCCAACCCTTCCTCGACGCCCTGCGCGATCGGGTGCTCATCGGCGACGGCGCCATGGGCACGCAGCTCTATACCCGGGGTGTCTTCCTCAACCGTGCGTTCGAAGATCTCAACCTCACGGACAGCGACCTCGTGGGCGACGTCCACAGGGCGTACGTCCGTGCGGGAGCCGAGATCGTCGAGACCAACACGTTCGGCGCCAATCGTCTGAAGCTCGCCAGCTTCGGCCTGGCCGAGAAGGTCCACGCGATCAACGTCGCCGGTGCGCGCATCGCGCGACACGCGGCGCGCGAGTCGGCATGGGTGGCCGGCTCGATCGGCCCGCTCGGCGTGCGCGTGGAACCGTGGGGCAAGACCGGACTCGACGAGGCCGAGCTCGTGTTCGCCGAACAGGCGGCGGGGCTGGCCGAGGGCGGCGTGGACCTGTTCATCCTCGAGACGTTCCGCGACGTGAACGAACTCGGTGCCGCGATTCGCGCGATCCGCCGCATCAGCCCGCAGCCGATCGTCGCCATGCTGACGACGGGGGAGGATGGCAACACGCTCGACGGTACGCCCGTCGAGCAGGTGGGGCCGCAGCTGGTGACGTTCGGTGCCGACGTCATCGGGGTCAATTGCAGCGTTGGCCCGGCGGCGATGCTCGACACCGTCGAGCGCCTGGCCAAGGCGGTGCCCGGCGCCCTCCTCGCGGCGATGCCCAACGCGGGCAAGCCGCGTGACGTCGACGGCCGCAATCTGTATCTCTGCTCGCCCGACTACATGGCCTCGTACGCGCGGCGCTTCGTGAGCGCCGGGGTACGCCTCATCGGCGGCTGCTGCGGCACGACGCCGGCCCACATCAAGCAGATCGCGCACGCGGTGCACGCGCTGGCGGCACCCGTGCGGCAGGCGTCGCCGTCGCGCGACGTTCCGGCTGATCCACGCGTGGCCGTGACGCCTGTTCCCGTCCATGTGCGATCCCGCCTGGCCAACGCGCTGCAGCACGGCCGCTTCGTCACGGGCATCGAACTCGTGGCTCCGGCGGGCTTCGGGCACGCGCGCATCGCCGATCAGGCGCGTGAAGCGCGCATCAATGGCCTCGACGTGGTGCTCGTGAGCGACAGCTCGACGAGCCGCGCGCGCATGAGTGCATTGGCGAGCGCCGTCACGGTAGAGCAGCACGCGGGCGTGGAAACCATCCTGCAGTACTGCTGTCGCGATCACAGCCTGCACGCGATGCAGGGCGACCTGCTCGGCGCGCACGCGCTGGGCCTGCGCAACCTGCTGCTCGTGACGGGCCGTCCGCTGCGCCACAGCGAGTACCCCGACGCGACGGGCGTGTTCGACGTCGATTCGATCGGCCTGACCAACGTGGCCGCGCGCTTCAACAGGGGCGAGGACGTCGGCGGACAGCCCATCGGCGAGCCGACGGCCTTCCATATCGGTGTTGCCGCCAACCCGACGGCCGTGATGCCGGAGCGCGAGCTGTCGCGGTATCGGTACAAGGTCGACGCCGGCGCCGACTTCGTGGTGATGGGACCGATCTACGACGTCGACGCGCTGCGCCAGTTCCTCGACCAGACGGCCGACCGTCGCGTGCCGGTGCTTGCGATCGTCCGCGCGTTCGACAGCGCCCGCCAGGCCGAGCAGCTCGCGAACGAGGAGCCCGGCGTTTCCGTACCGGAAGCCCTGGTGGCGCGGATGACCGGCGCGGAGCGTGAGGGACGGGCGGACGACGAGGCGCTCGCGATCGCCCGCGAACTCGCCGAGGCGATTCGTTCCCTGGTTGCCGGGCTCATCGTGTCGGGCGTGAGCGGTGACGTCGCCCGGACCCTCGCCATCCTCACACCGGGGATGGTGGAGCGTGTCCCGGCGGCGGCAGACGAGCCTCACGCCGCAGAAATCGGCCATCGCTGACGTGGTAGACTTGCCCGACTATTTCCCCGTGGGAGTCCATTGATGGCATTGTTCCGAGACGATCGGGCGACCGGCGAAGACGACGAGCTTCTGCAGGGTGATGCGGCGACGCGCGCACTGTCGGTCACTGCCGTCGAGAACGATTTCGTCGAGAAGGTCTACGAACGCCTCGCGAGCGTGTACGACCTCACCTTCGGCCCCACGCTGCATCCGGGACGCGTCCAGGCGCTGCAGCGGATGCAGATCCATCCGGGTGACAGGATTCTCGAAGTGGGCGTCGGCACGGGCATCAACTGCTCGATGTATCCGAGCAACACGGAGATCACCGGCATCGACTTCTCGGCGGGCATGCTGGAGAAGGCCCGCGAGCGCGTCGCGCGGAAAGGCGTGACCAACGTCCGCCTCCTCCAGATGGATGCGCAGGATCTCAAGTTCGAAGACAACAGCTTCGACATCGTCTATGCGCCGTACCTGATCAGCGTCGTCCCCGATCCGGTGAAGGTCGCGCAGGAGATGCGGCGGGTCTGCAAGCCCGGTGGCCGCATCATCTTCCTCAACCACTTCCTGAGCCCCAACAAGCTGCTGTCGAAGGCCGAGCGGATGATCTCGCCGATGATGGTCCACATCGGTTTCAAGTCGGACCTCGACCTGCCGGCGTTCCTCGCTCAGGCCAGCCTGCAGCCGGTGTCGATCGAGAAGGTCAACATCCCGCGCATCTGGTCGCTCGTCACCTGCGTCAAGAATTGACGCATAGCGGCAACGGGCAACCGGCAAGCCGGCAACCGGATCGAGACTGCGGTCGAATGGAAGCCGGGGGGCAACCCTTGGCTCGCCGTTTCTCGCGTCGCCGCGCCAGCTGAATCCCGCGCCTGACGCAGCCGGTCTGATTCTCCGGACACCTGTCGCGGGCCGGTGTTGGTGCGATGGCGGGTAGTCGTCGCCTTGTCAGATCGATGAGGTTACGGTCGTCTCGTGAGCGATGGATGAGTATTGGGCTGAACTTGAGAAGTGTTTGCTCGCGCAGCAGGACGCCGGGACGACGATCGACGCGGTGGTCAAGGTGGGGCCAGGTGCGGAAGACAAGATTATTGTCAAGGGCCGACCGGGATCATTCACGATCGTTCCTCGGGGCGCAGCCAAGGATGTGGGCCTGATTGAGTCTCGGCGAGAGACCATTCGGGATGCTGTCGCGACCGCGCGGCGGGAGGCCCGTGCGCGAGGACTGCGGGCGGTTCGTGCCAG
>CAYRAE010000235.1:4293-6186 GCA_964422175.1 uncultured Luteitalea sp.
CCAGATTTGGCCATGGCAAGCATCCCGACGCCGATGCGCGCAACCACCGTGCCTCGTCGCGTGCAAGCCGAGTTGTAGTTTCGGCGAGTGCGTCTGCTGCCGACCCGTCTGCGTCGAGTGCGACGTCTTCGCTGGACTTTGCATCGACTGCACCATCCGCCGCTCGCACCGCCGGAGCCGCGGACCTACCGGGCGTCGCAACCACATCGGTGGCGTCGTTCGTCGCATTCGCGCGTGAGCAACTGCGCGACATCCTCGACTTGAGCGGCCAGGTCCTCTACAGCGGTGCGTCAACACTGCGAAAGGGGGAGGTGTACCTGCTCGGACTCAATCCTGGCGGAGACCCGAACAGCCGGACGTTGATGACCATCGACCAGAGCCTGGCCGACCTGCTCTCGCCGGACAACGAGCGGCGCGAGAAGAACAGTTACATGGTGCCGTGGCCCGCAAGCAATACGCTGCGTCTGCGGATCGTCTGGCTCCTGCAGAGCCTTGGCTTCCAGGTCCCGGATGTCGCGGCGTCGAATCTGATCTTTCCTCGCAGCAAGGACGAAACGACCTGTCGGTACGATTGTTTTGCCAACACGTGCTGGGCCGTGCACGAACGCATCATCGACGTGGTCCGGCCGCGCGTTGTTCTGACGTACGGTAGTACACCGTACCGTTTCCTCTCTGAGCGATTCGGGCGGACAGGCGAAGTGACAATGCTCGCGGGCCACGGGACCTGGGAGTGCCGCGCGTTCGACGTGCCGGGCCGCTTTCACGTTGTCGGCGTGCCGCACATGAGTCTCTATGCCATCGACCACCATCCGGAGGTCGTGCGCTGGATCAAGTCTCTCGTCGAGAAGCGGTAGCTATCGTCAGGATGCCGGTGTCGACAATGCTCCGCGCGTTGAGTCCACCGATCGAGAGGTCCTCCACATGTGGGGACCGGTGCGGCCGTTGATTGCCAGCGGCGGTCGGAAAATGGCTGTGGGTTACCGTTCTGAGCCCAACGGAGGTGGAGCGTGAGAGTCGAGCGATTCCAGTTGCAGTTAGACGAAGACACCTGTCTGAAGGTAGTGGCGCGCGCCAGACGCTACGACAAGTCCATGAATCTGATCGTCGTCGAAGCGTGTCGCCACTTGATCGGCGAGGAGCAACGCGGCAAGGAGCCGACGGACAACGGCAAGAGGTTGGAAGGGCTTAAGGGCGGACCGAAGGACGTGACGTCCCTGCCGGGCTGGCCAACTCCGACGTTGCAAATCGAGATTGGCGCGGAAAAGACGTGGCCCAAGCTCCAGCGCGAAGCCCGATGGCAGAAGCGCCCCCTTCCGGAAGTGGTGATTGGGGCGATCCACGAGTGGCTCACCCAGCCGAATCCCCTGGAGCGGTGAGGGACGCCGGCTTCTTCTCATTCGCCTGTCATCGCGACATCGCGGCATTTCCGGCATTGGGAATGACCACCCCGCGCACGCGCTCCATGAGCGCATCCACCTGCGCGTCCGTCGGGTTGGCGAGAGGTGCGCGCGCCTGCCCGACCGGGACGCCGAGGCGCGTCATGAGGGCCTTGGCCGTCCCGAGATAGCTGGTCGCCGCGATCGCGTCGACGAGCGCGATCGACTGTGCCTGAAGGCGCTGCGCCTCGGCCAGGTCGCCTCGATCGAATGCCTCGATCAACGCGCGATAGAGCTCCGGCGCGAAGTTGTAGGTCGAGCCGACGCCGCCGCGGGCACCTGTGGCCAGGGCGCCGAGCAGGCTCTCGTCCACACCCCACGGCAGGTCCGCCCGATCACCCGTCACGTCCAGGCATCGTCGATAGGCGATGAGATCGGGGTTGGTGAACTTGATGCCGGCGAAATTCGGGATGCGCGCCATCGCCTCCGGCAGGAAGCGATCCATCGGCAGCGCCAC
>CAYRAE010000236.1:0-6165 GCA_964422175.1 uncultured Luteitalea sp.
GCACCGCACGTCCCGCGCGATCGACCGACACGTGCGCGGGGCCGCTGCCGCCGGAGCTCTCCTGGTTGATGGGCGTGAGCGCACCAGTCGTCGCATCGACGGCGAACGCACTCACGGCTCCCGTCGGCTTGTCGTTGAACTTGCCGACCTCGTTGACGGCATACAGATGCGTCCGTCCCGGATCGAGAGCCAGGAAACTCGGATTGGTCGCCGCGGCCGCCAGTTCCGGCGCCGAGATCGTACCCGTGCCGAGGTCGAGCCGCAGGCGATAAATCCCCTGGCTCCGTTCATTCGTGTATGTGCCGACGTAGACGAACATCTCTGACGCGGGTTGTGCCGGCGCCTGGGCCTGCGCGAAGGCAGGCAGGCAGCATAGACAGAACAGGACGAAGGAACGAGACATGGGAGTCAGGACACAGGACAGGATGCGGGACGAAGGACAGAGGACGAAGGAAACGACACGTCAGGATCTTCCGGTTCGTGTGGCTCGCCAGGTTGCGGAACGGTATTCGCCGAGGTCGAGCGTGCCTGACATCGTGTGGCCCGACAGCTCGCCGGTGAAACGATAGCTCAAGGCGTCGCCCGTGCGTTCGGTCACGATGCTGGCCATCGTGATGCGCGCGCCGTCCATCGTGCCGGTGATGTCTCGTGTCAGGAAGTCGCCCTGATGCGATCCCTCGATGGCGGCCCCCAGTTGACGCAACTGGAGCACGTGCGTGGTGCGCGACGCCGCGAACGTGATCTCCACGGTCCACTGCCCCGACGCATCCCCACTCGGCGCGGCCGCGGCAGGCGGCGTCACGAGCGTGCGGCGGGTCGACAGCAGCTGCGTGAGGCGCTCAGCCACGATGCGCTCGTCGCCCGGCGCGAGCATGGACGTGCTCAGCGAGAGTCCCGTGTCGCCGACCATGCCCTCGCGCGCGCCAGACGCGCCGCCAACAGCGATCCGCGGTTCACCGTCGTAGAGCTGCGCCGACGCCTGCTGTCCCGTGAGACCGACCTCCGCGGCCGTCCATCGCAGCGTCACGCGCGGGCTGCGGTTCGATCGGTCCTCCCACGGCTCGCGCGCAACGATGGCCGTGACGCCGGCGATACGCTCGGCCGCCCGCGCGATGACGTCGGCCTGACGTACCCACTCGGCCCACTCGGCGGCGCGATCGCCCTTCACCCAGCGCTCGACGGCCACGAGCATGCCGATCACTTCTTCCCGGCCCACCTTCATCGATCGCGCGTAGCCGTGATGCGGGGCGCTGTGGATCCACGCGGCCTTCACGAGATCCTTGCGTCCGAGAAGGAGCCCCGCGCTCTGCGGGCCGCGCAGGATCTTGCCCCCGCTGTAGCCGACGAGCGTGGCACCGCGCTGCAGATGGATGTTGGGGACCGTGAGGATCTCGGCGGCCGCATCCACCATGATCGGCACGCCGTGCGGCCGGGCGATCCCGGCGATGGCCTCGAGCGACATCGGACCCGTCTCGTTCCGCGGGTTCGCGAAGACGTAGATCATGGCCGTCTTCGGACCGATCGCCCGTTCGAGCTCGGCGAGCGTGTTCGCCTCGACGATCGACACGCCCACGGCGCGGATCGCGGCGTCGTACACGTTGCGCGAATGCCCGGGGATGATGACCTCCGTGCGCGCGAAGCCGCGGAGATCGGGGATGCGCACGTGCAGGTCGGGATTGCCGCCCGCGACACACGCGGCCGTCGCATGCGACATCGCCGCCGCGCAGCCCGAGCTCACCATGCCCCACTCGGCGCCGGTGAGCTCCGCGAGCCTGGCACCCGCGGCTTCCATCAACTCCTCGATGTGGACGTACTGCTGGTTGGCGGCCGACTTGGCGGCGCGCACTTCGGGCAGTTCCATCGACCCGCCGATGATGGTGAGCGTGCCGCGCGCGTTGATGAGCGGACGCACGCCGAGACCGGCGTAGAGATCGACGCCTGGCGGTGCGGCGGCTGGCGCGCGCGTCACCCCTTGTGCTGCCGCGCCCGCGGGCACCGCCGCGCCGAGCCCCAGCGCGTTGAGGGCACGGAGCACGTCACGTCGGGAGAACATGGGATTGCCGGGAATGCCGAATGGCGGGAATGCAGGACGAGAAGCAGGAACGGCACCTGGAGTGCCGTTCCTGCGAGGGAGTCCTCAGAAGAGGAACTTGGCACCGATCTCGGCGCGGCGCATCGTGTCTGCCGACGAGATGACGCCGAACGCCGCGGTGCCGAGCGTGGCGCCGGGGTTGCCCCAGTTCACCTGGTTGAACAGGTTGAAGACCTCGGCGCGCAGCTGGATGCGCGCGCGGCCACCGACCGCCACCATCTTCATGAACGAGACGTCGGTCTGGCTGTACTTGGGTCCACGCAGGTAGTTACGCGGCGTGTCGCCGAACGTGAACGCGGCCGGATTGGCGAACGCGGCCGGATCGATGCAGTTGATACGCGTCAGACCGTTCGGATTCGCCTGGCAGTTGAGCGAGACGTTGCCGTTGACCAGCATCGGACGCTGGTTGCCGAGGCCGACGTTCGCGATGTCACCCTGGACCAGGACGTTGATGGGCGTGCCGCTCTGGAGCGTCGTGACGCCGCCGATCTGCCAGCCGCCGAGCACGCCACGGAGCAGCACGTTGTCGGAGTCGCGGAAGAACGGCATGTCCCACAGGTAGCTGACGACCAGGCGGTGCGGCACGTCCCAGTTGGCCGGGCCGTAGTCGCGCCAGATGTCGTACTGGTCCATGGTCTGGCCGCCGCCGTTGGAGTGCGTGGCCATGTCGCGCGTCTTCGACCAGGTGTAGTGGGCGTTGAGCATGAAGCCGTTGGTCATGCGGCGACGTGCGGTCAGCGTGACCGCGTCGTAGTCGGCGATGAGGTCGTTCTGGATCGTGCGAATCTGCCGGAACAGCTGGTTCGGACGGCGCGCGTCGACGGCGCCTGGCCCCGGCGTCGGCTGGTTGTTGTAGAAGCTGCGGTCCAGGTTCTTCGTGTGCGACGACAGGTAGCCAACCTCGACCACCGTATTGCGGAAGACCTCGTGCTGCAGGTCGACGCTGTACTGGTTCTTCCGCGCGTTCGGCAGGTTCCGGTTCGGCGTGATCATGTTCGGCGCGCCGAGGTTGCCGCCGATCACGCCGAGCGGAGCGTTGAAGCTGAGCGTCGGGTTCGCGGTGTCGTTGTTGAAGGTGAATTCGGGCGACACCGGCGGATTGTTGGTGAGGAACGTGAACGAGTTCATCTGGTTGGGGTTGTAGTAGATGCCCCAGCCGGCGCGCAGCACCGTCTTCTCGCTCAGGCGATAGGTCGCCCCGAGACGCGGCGCCCAGTCCTTGTTGTTCGGCTCGGTGAACTCGAAGCCGGGCGAGGGGAACGTCGTCGGGATGATCTGCGTCTGCTCCGCGTTGAGCATCGAGGCGACGCCCTCGTACGTCTGCACGGGCGTGTTGCGCTCGTAGCGGAGACCGAGGCTGAGGGTCATGCGGCGGGTGGCCTGCCACACGTCGTTGATGAAGAAGCCGTTGCGCCACTGGCCCACGTCGCCCTGAATCTGGTCGACGGGCGTGCCCACCGTGCGCGGCACGCCGACCATGAAATCGGCCACCGAGTATCCCGTCATCGAGCTGTCGAAGCCGAACGCACCGCGCGGGCTGTTGGCGGCCCGACGGCCGGTGCGCAGCTTGCGCAGGTCGATGCCGGCACGGAGGTTGTGCGTGCCTTTCGTCCAGGCGAGCACGTTCGAGACCTGGAAGGTGGTGTCGAACTGGTACCAGTTCGTGCCGCCGGCGCCCAGGCCCGAGAAGCCGGTCATCGACACGGTGGGCAGGCCCGGGTTGTTGTAGCGCACATCGCTGTCGAAGCCCGGAATACCGAGGTCCGAACTCGCGGTCCCGTTGCCGTCGACGTAGAAGTTGTTGACCGTGTCGAAGTCGAGTCGGTGCCAGCCGATGCGGAAGTCGTTGAGCAGCGTCGGCGAGAGCGTCTGCTGGTACGACAGCAGCGTGTTCTTGTTCTTGCGCGGCTGGTAGAAGCCGGTGGACGGCACCGCGGCACCGAAGCCGTCGAAGGCGTCAACCCAGTTGTAGCGGCCGTAGATGCGCGCCGACTGCCCGAGGTTCTGGTCCACGCGGAGCAGGAGCTGATCGTTCTCGTTGGTGGTGAGGACGTCGGTCTGGTAGTTGTTGGCGAGGCCGGGCAGGTTCGGCAGCGGGTAGTACTGCAGCAGCTTGAGCGCGGCCGGGGCGATCTCCGACTGCGGGATGATGTTGCCCGCGTACGGCACCTTCGTGTACGGGTTGCGGATCTGCGTGCTGATTTCCGAGAAGTCGCCCGCGCGCATCTTGACGGTCGGCACGGACGTGATCGGGCTCGTCTGGCGATTCGAGCGGAGGCCTTCGTAGGCGGCCATGAAGAACGTCTTGTTCTTGCCGTCGTAGAGGCCGGGGATGCTCAACGGGCCGTCCAGCTGCACGCCGAACTGGTTGCTCTTCTTCGGGCTCTCGGGCAGGTTCCGGTTGTCGAAGTACCCGCGGCTCTCGAGCGCGTCACCCTGGAAGTACTCGAACATCGCGCCGTGGTAGGTGTTCGTGCCGCTCTTGGTCACGACGTTCACGGCCACGCCGAGGTACGCGCCGTACTCGGCCGACGTGCTGCCCGTCTGCACCGTGACCTCGGTCACCGCATCGGCCATGGGCCGGAGGCTGGTGGCCGCGAGCAGGTTCGACGTCGCGTTGATGCCGTCGAGCGTGAGGCTGTTCTGGATCTCGCGCTGTCCCGCGCCGCGGAACGTCAGGCCGATGTCGCTCGTCGTGCCCTTCAGCACGCCCGGCGTCGTCGACGCCATCTGCCACACGTTGCGGCCGGCCATCGGGAGGTCCACCACGGCCCGACGCTCGACCGTCTGCGACACGGCTGCGCGATCGGTGGCGATCGTCGTGTTGGCGGCTTCGACCGTGACCGTCTCCGACAGCTCACCCACCTTCAGTTGGGCGTCCTGGCGGACGACGGCGTTACCGGAGACCTCGATGTTGGTGGCCTTGAAGCTCTGGAACCCCTGGAGGCTGATGGTGATCTCGTACCGACCGAGCGGCACCGCGTTGAACTGGTACACGCCCGCGTCGTTGGTCACACCGGTCAGCGTCGCCTGCGTGCCGGTGTTCACGGCCGTCACGGTCGCCCCCGGCAGGACGCCGCCGCCCGAGTCTGTGACGGTGCCGATCAGACCTGTTTGCGAAGCAAGCTGCGCGAAGGCGGGTGACGACAGCGTCAGGGCAAGAAGAGCAGAGAACAGGACTCGAATCACGCGGCAACCTCCTGGTAGCCAGTAGATCTCGCAGTGCACGTCACGCGGCGCTTCGCGCCACTGGTTCGACGATGTCAGCCACTCATTGGAACGGTGGCGCCGAATTCGTACACGGCGTTTCACTCTCGCAGAGGCGCCCAACGTAATCGAAATCGCCGCGCTTGTCCATTCGAGAGTGACGGTGGCTTGCCCTCACGAGAGTGAGTCGCTATCCTCCGGGCGTGTTGCGGCGAGTGCGCCGCCAACCACCCACCCCACTCGAACGGAGTCACGACAGTGCCAGCTACCCAGCCCGATCCCTCGCGCCGTTCCGCGTTCCGCTCCCTGCTCGCCGCAGCCGGCGCCACAGTCGCCGGCGTGTTCGGCGGCCGGGCCCACGCCTCGTCCACCGACGCCAACGGCATCGTCACCATCCCTGACGAGGGCCAGCAGGCGGCCGCGCCAAGGCAGGCGCCGTTGTTCTCGGGAGGCAGGGTGCACGGCGGCCTCGTCTTCATCGCCGGCAAGGGCTACCACGAGGCGGGTGACATCAAGGTGCACACCAAGGCCGTCCTCGATTCACTCGAGGCCGAACTCAAGAAGGCCGGGTCCTCGATGGACAAGGTCCTGAAGGTGAATGTGTACCTGCACGACCTGCAGGACTACGACGGGATGAACGAGGTCTACCGCGGCCGCTTCGGCGACAACCCGCCGGTGCGCACGACGATCGCCGCGTACGGCGGCATCCCCGGCAAGTCGCTCGTCGAGATCGACTGCATCGCCACGACTTAGTGGCCACGACGTGATGGAGGCCAGGGGCTTCAACCCCTGGCCTCCCATCTACGCCTTTCCGCTCAGGACCTCGCGCAGGCGCGTGGCGACGACCTTCTCTTCGCCGGGCTCCA
>CAYRAE010000237.1:0-6146 GCA_964422175.1 uncultured Luteitalea sp.
CTGGCCCTGGCCAACGACGAGATCGCCGAACGCATCCGCGCGCTCGACGCGTTCGCGCCTGGCAGCCTCGCCGAGTTCTCGACGCTGTCAGTGGTGAAGGAAGCGAAGGGGCGCGCGACGGCGAGGCAGATGATCGAGACGCTCGTGAGCGATCAGCGGGCGCTGGCCAAGGCCGCGCACAAGGTGATCGAGGCGGCGGAGAAGGCCACCGATCAGGCGAGTGCCGACCTGGGCACGCGCCGCGTCGAGATCCACGAGAAGAACGCCTGGATGCTGCGCAGCCACCTGGAGTGACCTCGCGTCGAGCGCCAGGGGAGTGGTGAGAGGCGCAATCTCTCGAGGCGCCGCCCCATGTGCGAGGCCCACTCAGGCATGACTCGTCAAGGCGGCGGCCGATGGCTCCGGCGCGTTCTCGACGTCGCATTGGCGTCCACCCGCCGTTGCCATGCCGTGCGGAGTGCGCCGCGCAGGAGATCCTCGTTCGCCCTGGCGAGCACGACGTGCGTGGCACCCGTCCGGCCCCAGCCGCCATCGACGGGGAGGAAGACGTCGGGCATCTCTTCCACGAACGCGGCCTGTTGCTCGGGCGTGAGCATCAGGTTGCCGTAGCCGCGCGCCTGATGGGCGAGCGTGGCGAAGATGCGGCCGCCGACACGGAAGTCGGCGGCGCCCATGTGGGCGCCTTCTTGCGCGCCTTCCAGTGCGAGCGCGATGCGTCGGAAGTCGTCTGGCGTCATGGCAGTCGGGATAGCATCGTCGCATGCAGCCCGGTACGACAAGTGCGTTCGACGTTGTCGAGGAGGTCGGTCTGACCCTGCCTGGCGTCGAATCCGCACGTCGATACGACGGGGCTCGGATACTCACGCTTGGTGGGGCGTTCATGGCAGGCCTTGCCGTTCACGGTTCGGCCGAGCCGAACTCACTCGTGATCAGGGCTGACGTCGAGGCGCGTGACCGGTGGCTCCAGGATGCGCCGGAGGTGTACTACCTGACCGACTACTACCGCCGTCACCCGGTGGTGCTCGTCCGTCTGAAGCGAGTCACTCGGGCGGTGCTGCGAGACCTGCTTGCGTCATCGCATCGACTGACGTTGCCGAAGGCCAGCCGGCGATTGCCCCCGCGTCCGTGAGTCACAGAATGGAGGCCAGGGGCTCAGCCTCTGGCTGAAACGGGGCCGTCGCGCGTCGGCGGTACACTGGCGGGACGCTGTACATACTCACGCGACACGAGGAGCATGACCATGGCATCCAATCCCGTCGGCTGGTTCGAGATCTACGTGCAGGACATCGATCGCGCGAAGGCGTTCTACGAGCAGGTGTTCGACTGTCAGCTCCAGAAGTTGAGCAGCGGCGATCTGGAGATGTGGGCGTTTCCCGGGGACATGAGTACCCACGGGACAACGGGCACGATCGTCCGCATGGAAGGCGTGCCCTCCGGCGGCAACAGTACGCTGGTCTACTTCAGCTCCCCGGACTGCGCCGTCGAGGGCGGCCGTGTGGCCGCCGCTGGTGGACGCGTGCATCGCGACAAGTTGTCCATCGGTGAATACGGCTTCATCGTCCTGGCCTTCGATACCGAAGGCAACATGTTCGGCATCCACTCGCAGAAGTAGTCCGCCCACCTGCACGCAGCATGCGCAACGTGTCGGCGGTGTTGATGGTGGTGTGTGCGCTGTGGGCTTCGCCAGCCACAGCGCAGGAGTCCACGCCAGCGACCGTCCAGTCGGCCGATGGTCCCGTATCCGACGCCGACGCGCCCGTCCCCGAATTCGAGGAAGAGGTGGTCGTGGTGGTCACCACGCGCACGGGACGACGACTGGAAGAACAGCCGACTCGCGTCGAGGTCCTCGGCCGCGAGGAGATCGAAGAGAAGATGCTCATGACGCCCGGCGACATCGTCATGATGCTGAACGAAACCGGTGGCTTACGCGTGCAGGCCACATCGCCGTCGATCGGCGCGGCGAGCGTGCGCGTGCAGGGGATGAAGGGGCGCTACACCCGCGTTCTCAGCGACGGCCTGCCGCTGTTCGGTCAACAGGTCGGTGGACTCGGGCTGCTGCAGATTCCTCCGATGGACCTCGGACAGGTCGAGGTGGTCAAGGGGGTGGCGTCGGCGCTCTACGGTGCGGGTGCCATGGGCGGTGTGGTGAATCTGCTGTCGCGCCGGCCGGGCAACGAGCGCGCCGTCGATCTGCTGTTCAATCAGTCGACGCTCGGGGCGACCGATGGCGTGGGATTCGTCTCGACCCCGATCGGGGGCGCCTGGCGGATGTCGTTGCTGGCAGGTGGGCACCGCCAATCGCGCGTCGATCGCGACGACGATGGGTGGGCCGATGTGGCGGGGTACGGGCGTGCCGTCGTGCGTCCTCGCGTGTTCTGGGATGACGGCAACGGCCGCTCGGCGTTCCTGACCGCAGGTGTGACAGTCGAGGATCGGCAGGGCGGCACACTCCCTGGCGCCACGCTGGCGACAACGGGCTCGTCCTGGCTCGAGGCGCTCGACACGCGGCGCTACGACGTCGGCGGCACCATCCAGACTCTGGTCGGCGGGCGCTACGTGCTGACGGCACGCGGGGCCGGCGCGTGGCAGCGTCACGATCATCGGTTCGGCGACGTGCGCGAGCGCGATGCACACGACACCGTCTTCAGCGAGGTCGCCGTGCGCGGCGCCGCCGGCCGCCATACGTGGGTCGTGGGCGCCGCATACGAGCGCGACGACTACACACCGCTCGACGTACCCCGGTTCGCGTACACCTACGACGTCCCTGGCGTGTTCGCGCAGGAGGATGTGGACGTGGCGACGTGGGTGTCGCTGTCTGCAGGGGCGCGCGTCGATTGGCACAGTGCGTACGGCACGTTCGTGAGCCCGCGCGTGGCGGCGCTCTTCCGGGCAGGCGCCTGGACGAGCCGCCTGTCCGTCGGTCGCGGCTTCTTCGGGGCGACGCCATTGACCGAAGAAACCGAGGCGGCAGGCCTCACGCGTCTCGACGTGCCGCGCCCGCTGCGTGCGGAGCAGGGCACGAGCGTGTCGCTGGATGTGACGAGGACCGTGGGGCTGGTCACCATCACGGCAACGGCGTTCGGCTCCCGAGTGGCGCATCCGCTCGCCGTGGAACGCGACACGCGCTACGCACTCGTCAATCGCGACGGCGCCTCGACGAACGTGGGCGCCGAGTTGCTCGCGACCGCACGCAGCGGTCCCTGGACCGCGACGGCCAGCTACACGTATGTCCGCTCGCGCGAAGACGGGGAGGACGGCCGACAGGACGTGGCGCTCACGCCGCGTCACAGCGCCGGGCTTGTCGGCATGTGGGAAGACGAAGCGTGGGGACGGGTCGGACTTGAGGTCTACTACACCGGCCGTCAGCGGCTGGAGGTGAACCCGTTCGGGACGGCGTCGGCACGCTATCTCGTCATCGGCGCGCTGGCCGAGAAGCGGTTCGGTGCCGTTCGCCTGTTCCTCAACGCAGAGAACCTGACCAACGTGCGGCAGACGCGTTGGGACCCGCTGTTGCGCCCCTCGCGTGGCGTGGACGGCCGGTGGACCGTCGACGCCTGGGCCCCGCTCGACGGACGCGCGATCAATGGCGGTGTGCGCGTAGGGTTCTAGTCTTCGATGAAGGCACGTCGTGAACGAGGCTCACTCGCCTGAGGCGGCCTTGACGAGCGCTGTCGGATCCTGACTCAGGCCGACCTGCCGGTGCCTGCCGACGAGCCGTCAGACCCGGGGCGAGTCCCTTCACGCGCGCGTTCAGCGTCCGCACGTACACGCCGTGTGAGGTTATCCGCCCGCGATGTTCGCGAGAGCGGTCGTGTCGAGGATCACGAAGCCATCACGATCGGTGCGGAGCACGCCGTCGCGGCTCCAGCGGCTCATGATGCGGATGGCGGTCTCGATGGTCGTGCCCGTGAAGTCGGCCAGCTCCTGCCGTCCCAGCACGAGCGGGATGAACAGGCCGCCGCGGTCGGGACGACCGATCTGTTCGCCGAGCTTCACGAAGAACCGGGCGAGCCTGACTTCCACCCGGCTGCCGCTCATGTCCGCCAGTCGCGTCGTCAGCTCGACCAGGCGAAGCGAGAGGCTGCCGAGCAATCCGCGGACCAGCGACGGTTGCCGTTCGAGCAGCGCGAAGAACGCCTGGCGCGGAATCACGAGGCACGTCGTCGGCTCGAGGGCGGTGGCCGCGGCGGGATACGGCTTGGACTCGTAGGTCGCGATCGCGCCGAGCGGCCCGTTCGGTCCGAACATGCCGAGGATGCCGTCGTGGCCGTCGGGCAGGTGCTTGAAGACCTTGACGCGTCCGGTCAGCACGATGAAGAAGTGTTCGGACGGGTCGCCCTCGTCGAACACACGATCGCCGCGATCGTACGTGCGCACCGCCGACACGTCGGCCACGCGCTGCAGATCCTCCGGGTTCACGCGTCGAAAGAGATCCGTCTCGACCAGAATCGCAGGCGTCGCCAGTGCCACCGCGGCAGTATATGTCGCGTCAGGCGCGTCATCCCGGTCGTTCATCAGGGGAGTTCGTCCCTCATCATCGGACCTCCATCGTCCTGGTTTCCTCGTCGTAGGTGACAAGGGCCACGCCCCGCGGTGCGAGCCGTACTCGATGCTCGAGCACGAGTGAGTCGGGCACGGCACTCGCCGGCGCCGGCGGCCCGGCTTCCTGCCGCGTGAAGCGCACGACGATGAGCCGCTCGCCTGGCGCCACCAGCGTTTCGCGAAGGACGTAGATCGGTCGATCGCCGCGCAGGCCGCCACCGTGGACAATCTCGTCGGCAATCACGTTCTCGTCGAGTCGCACGTGCAGGCGGTACGTGGCCGGCCCGCCCACGCAGACGCGCGCCTGTCGCATGTGCGCCGGCACGCTGGCCAGTTCCTCGGGCGTGCTGTCGCGGCAGACCTCGATGCGTTCGGGCCGCGCGCGGAAGGCCACGCGCACCACGGCCTCGTCGCCCGGCGCCATCGTCACGGCGAGGGTCGATGCCCATCGCAGGCCGAGCACGATCGCACCCGCGAGGAGAACTCCGCCAAGGTGCGAGGTGCGGGTCGTCATCGCCGTTCCTCCGCGCGCGATACGCAGACGAGTTCGGGGGGCTCGGACACCGCAGCCGGGCGGTCCAGCACCGCTACGTCACGCGTCAGTTCCCCGAGCGCCGCCAGCGCGATCGCCGGTTCCGCGGCGTTGGCGCTGGCCACGCGCACGCGGCGTCGATCGACGCGCTCCTGCAGGTCGGCTTCGCGGCCGTTGTAGATGCGCTCGTGCAGCCACGCCGGTCCCTCGCGATGCCAGCAATCACGCGGCGGACACGACACGACGAGCACGCCACCCGCGCCACCGCGCAGCAGCATCTCGATGACGGACGTGTGCAGGTTGCCCGCGCACGTCACCGGGTAGATGGCGGCGCCGGATCCGGCCATCGCCTCACGATAGGCACCGGCGCCATGGTCGCAGACGACGGCCACGACCTGACCTGCACGACGGGCAGGTTCGGCGTTGAACGCCTGAACGGCGCCGATCTGTTCGCGGCCCGTGCGCCCGGGCGGGCCCACGCCCATCGGTGCGCACGACGCCGCGCAGATGCCGCAGCTCACGCACAACGCCGGGTCCACGCGCGCGACGATCCGGGATCGCGGATGCGGCGGGTCGCGCGGCACCATCGTGATCGCGCCGTACGGACAGTCGATCGAACACTGCACGCATCCGGTGCAGATCGATTCGTCGACGGTGGAGGCCGGCAGGCGCGCCGCGCCACGTCGTGCCGTGAACGCGGGCACGAGCAACAGCATGCCGACGGAGGCGACGATCGCCGCCAGCGCCAGTCGTGGCTCCATGGCCGCGGTGATGGGCAGCCAGAACGCGAAGAACACGTCGATGGGCACGGTGTCGGGCCGCACGAACGGGTCGGCCTTCGGCGCCATCGTCAGCGGGAAGGCGATGGACAGCGCGACCAGCGCGCCGACGACGGTCCACGTCACCGCGCGGGGCGGCAGAAACGCCGGACGATTGAGGCGCTTGACGTGCAGCCAGAAGACGACGCCGAGCGCCAGCGGGATTCCGATGTGCGCGAAGAGGGCGAGGAAGAAGAAAACGCTCTGGACCGGCCGCTCGCCCGTGAACGCGCGGCTGATCGGCTCCGACACGA
>CAYRAE010000238.1:0-6128 GCA_964422175.1 uncultured Luteitalea sp.
TACTCGCGCGGCCAGCCGCGCCTACGCGGGACTGGTCACCGATGAGTACGTCGCCCGGGTGGTCGCGCATTTCCATGCGCCCGAGCGCGTGCGTCGCGAAGTCGCTCCCGCTGAGGGCTGGTTCGGATTCGTGGTGGCCGAACGCGACGGACTGCTGGTCGGCGCGGCAGGCACCGGACGGAGCGCGCACGACGCGTCAGCCTGCGAGCTCTACACGCTGTACGTCGACCCGCCGCACCAGCGGGAGGGTGTGGGACGCGCGCTCGTGGCCCACAGCGTGGCGCAGGCGCTGGTGACCGGCGCCCGACATCTCGACGTGGCCGTGATGCCGGGCAACATCGGGGCGATCCGATTCTACGAAGCGTGCGGATTCGTCGCCGCGGGCGACCGTCCCATCTACGCCCCGCACGGCGAGGAGGGCGGCCCCGCCGTCGCGCTCGTCTTCACGCGACGGCTGTAGCCCATCATTCGGCCTTCGGCATTCGGCCTTCGGCGTTCGGCATTCAATGCGCCGGGCCGAGCAGGATCGCGTTGATGAAGAGCAACTGGGTGCCCTCCGTGAACGCGCGGAAGTTGGGGTCCTCGGCAAACGCCACCACGTGACCGCGGCCTCGCGGCTGCACGATCACGGCAGCCTTGTTCCCGAGTTGCGTGCGCGCCTCGGGCCACATCAGGCCCGCGATCACTGCATCGTCTCCCGTCGCGTACGTAGCGACGTTGCGCCCCTTGTCGAGCGTGATCGGCGAGAACACGCGGGTGCCCTCGACCATCACGTGCAGGCTGGGCCCCGCACCCGCGGCGAGCCAGTGTTCGGTGTCGATTGTCGTGCGCATCAGCGCGCCTGACGTGGCCACCGGCGCTTCGTCGCGCGGCTGCGTGGCTTTCTCGATGTCGATCGGCGTGCCGGGCTCTGCGCTCGCCGTCGCGGGAGCGCTCCCGCCCGACGGGCGTCCGCCTCCGCTGCTGCCCTGCCCACCGGCAGCCGGTGCACTGCCCGACGACTCGGGACGACCGTCGCGCCGTTCCGGCGTGGTGTCGAGCAGGCTCACGCCGTCGCGCGTGGCCCAGCGGGTCGCTTCTGCGATCGTCACGAGCGTGCCGCCCGCACTCACCCAGTCCTTCACGCGCTGCAGATTCGGCCCGGTGAGCGCCTGCGTGTAGTTGCCCGACGGGAGCACGAGCACGTCGAAGCGCGTCAGGTCCGCCATCCCCATCGCGCTCATGCGCACGACGGTGACCCGCTGGCCGAAGCGGCGCTCGAGGACATATCGCGCCCAGCCCGCGCTCTGCGACGACACGGGCGAATCCCAGGCCAGCAGCACGCGCGGTGTCTTCAGGGGCACCACGAGGTTGCTGCCGAGCGAGATACCGGTCTCCGTGAATGCCGAGTCGAGCGCGACGACGTCCGCGTGGTGCTCGGTCACGAGTCGCGACAGCACGGTGGCCAGGTCGTTCGGGTTCTCGGCCGTGCGGAACAGCGCCGTCCCCGGCGGATACGTGCGTCCACCGATCGTGAAGCTCTCGTCCGCGAACCGCGCGCGCAGGCCGGCTGCCTGCGCGGCCACCACGAGACGCGCGGTACCGAGCCCCCACGGCAACACGTAACCCACCTTCGCGGCGGGGAGCGACACGGCCTGCGGCGCCACGACGGCCGTGGTCCGCAGCGTGGAGACGGGCCTGTCGAAGGAGACCACGTCGACGGCGTACGCCGACGGCAGGTGCCAGCCCGTGACGTCGTACATCTGGTCCGGCAGCCGCTTCCGCCTGCGCCGATCCTGCTCCTTCACGAAGGCATCGGGCTGCGCGATCGAGGGGTCGAGCAGGTTCTGCAGCAAGCGCCCCGCAGGCTGCGCGGCAGGCACCACGTACGTGCCGGCGGCGAGCGTGCGCGCGCCGACGGTGATGGCGTCGGTCGACTGGAGGACGTCGAAGCCCTGATCGCGCAGCAGCGTCGCGAACCGGTGCGCGCGCGCCGGATCCGGCCCCACGGGTACGAGCCACGCGCGCGTCCGTCCCTTCTCGCCTTCCGCGATCGCGCTGCGGCGATACTCGAGGAAGTCGCGCAGCAGCGCCTGCCTGTTGACCGCCGACGTGTGCAGCGTGGTGATGGCCGACGTGAAGTGCCGCAGCACGCCGTCGCGATAGGTCAGCTCGTCGCCGTCGGTGCGCCGCCACACGAGGCCGCGCGAGGACGCCATCTCGTAGGTCATGCCGATCGATCCGTGGAAGATCGGCCACGACTCGCCGTATCCGGGGAAGAACGAGTCGAACACCTCGCGATTGAAGTAGGCGAACCCGCGCTCGTCGAACCGCGCGGCGTTGGCCTTGCCGATCGCGTTGAACCAGTGGACCTGCCGCGGCGTGATGTGCGGGTTGAGCGGGTCGGCCGGCGGCGCGAAGTAGTAGCTCGAATCGCCGCCCATCTCGTGCAGGTCCACCACCACCTGCGGATACCACTGCAGGAAGAACGTCGTGCGGCCCCGCGTCTCCGACTGCGACTGCGCGAACCAGTCGCGATTCATGTCGAACAGGTAGTGATTCGCGCGACCACCCGGCCACGGTTCATTGTGCTCGGCGGAGAACGGCTCGGGGTCCGGCCACGGTCCGGATGCCTGCGTGTTCGAGGCCACGAACCGCGCACGACCGTCGGGGTTCTCGAGCGGATCGATCAGGACCAGCGTCTCGCGCAGGATCTGCGTGACCTGCGGGTCGTCCTGCGCCGCCAGCAGGTGGTACGCCTCGAGCAGTGCGGCATCCACCGAGGAAATCTCGTTGCCGTGCACGGCGTGCATCAGCCACACCGCCACGGGCAGCGAATCGACGAGCGCTTCTCCCTCGCCTGCCGCAAGCACGCGCGGATCGGCGAGACGCTGCAAGCCGCGCTGCACGCTGTCGAGCTGCGCCATGCGCTCGGCCGACGCCACGATCAGCACCACGAGCGGACGTCCCTCCCACGTGCGGCCGTACTCGATCAGGCGGGTCCGCGTCGGGGCCGCCTTCGCCAGGGCCTCGAGGTAAGCCACCACTCGATCCGGCGGTGTGATCGCCCCACCTGGTGCGTAGCCGAGCACCTGGTGCAGCGTCGGAATCGAGGCGTCGTACCGCACTCCGGGCGCGAACGGCATCGGCGCCGGCCGCGGCGCCGGCGTCTGCGCGAGGGAGGGTGAGGCCAGCGCCCCCGAAAGGGCGACGGCCAGGATGGCAGCGGAGAAGCGCGCGATCACAGATAACTCTGGAGGTGACGTTCGAGGAGCGCCTTGGTGGCCTTGATGCCCTCTGGCTCGCCGAGCGTGTTGCCTTCGTATTCGATGCCGATGAAGCCGCGATACGGCGACGCGATGACGATGTCGAGCATCCGCCGGTAGTCGATCTGCGTCTCGTTGCCCTGCGCGTCGAAGTCGTGCGTCTTGGCGCTCACACCCTTGGCGTACGGCATGAGCTCGGCAACGCCCTTGTAGCGGTCGTACTCGACCTCGCGGCTCACGCGGAAGTTGCCGAAATCGGGCAGCGTTCCCACGCCCGGCAATCCCACCAGCTTCATCACGCCGGCCAGCCACTCGCCGTTGCTCGACAGCCCGCCGTGGTTCTCCACGATGACGCTGATACCCTGTGTCGCCCCGTACTCGCCCACGCGCCGGAGGCCGTCGGCGGCGAGCTTCTGCTGCTCGGCGAACTCGCCCTGGCTCGCGGCATTGACGCGGATCGCGTGACAACCGAGTGTCTTGGCCGCGTCGATCCACGGTTTGTGGTTCTCGACCGCCGTGGTGCGCACGGCGGCATCCGGCGCGCCGAGCATGCCCTCGCCGTCGATCATGATGAGCACGTTCTTCAGGCCGAATCCCTCGGCACGCGACTTCAGGTCGGCGAGGTAGGCCGTGTCCTTCGCCTTGTCCTTGAAGAACTGGTTGACGTACTCGAGCCCCGTGACGCCGTACTGCTCCTTCGCGAGGCGCGGGAAATCGAGGTTCGTGAACTCCTGCTTGCGCAACGCGCGGTGCAGCGACCACTCGGCGAGCGAGATGGCGAAGCGGCCCTTTTCGGGGGCGACGCGGGCCAGGGAGAGGTCGGCGGTGGCCAGCGCGGTGCCGGCCGCCGTGGCGGTTCTGAGGAAATCACGTCTCGTCAGCATTGGATGACTCCGGGAATGGGCGCTATTTCGCCACGGCTGTGGCGGCCTGTCAAAGCTATACTGCGGCCGGGCTTGGAGCGCCGGGCCCGCTACCCGGAAACGACGGTTCCACCCGCGAGCCGGACCTGCAGCGCAGGGACGGTCCGGCCAACAGACGTGCACGAGAGATGATCGGAACACGGCTCGGGCAATACCGCATCGACGCACTTCTCGGCCAGGGCGGGATGGGTGCGGTCTATCTGGCGACCGACGAGATGCTCGGACGTCAGGTGGCGATCAAGGTCCTGCGCGGCGACGTCCATTCGGAAGGCACCGCCACGGAGCGGTTCCGCAGCGAAGCCCAGATCCTCTCCCGCCTCGATCACCCGCACATCCTCAGGCTGTACGGCTTCTCCGAGCACGATGGCGTGCTCTACATGGTCACCGAGTACGTGAAGGGCGAGGCGCTGCTGCGGCGGCTCGAACGGCACGCGTCGGTGGATGTGTCGCAAGCCGTCGAGTGGGCGTCGCAGGTGCTCGATGCGCTCGACTACGCGCACCAACTCGGCGTGGTGCACCGCGACATCAAGCCCGCCAACATCCTCATCGACGAGCGCAATCGTGCGCGGCTGCTCGACTTCGGCATCGCCCGCATCGTCGGCATGGACGGCCCCACGAAGACCGGACAGGCCGTCGGCACGCTGACGTACATGGCGCCGGAGCAGGTGCTCGACGAACCCCTCGACGGTCGGGTCGACGTCTACGCGTTCGGGGTGGTGCTGTGCCAGATGCTCGCCGGACGCCGGCCGCATCGCGCCACGACGACGGCGGGCCTGCTCAGGGAAATCATCGAGGGCCCGACGCCCGACGTCGCGGCCATGTTGCCCCCACCGGCGGCCCCGTTCGCGCCGCTGCTCGTACGCGCGCTCGCGCGCCGTCGTGACGAGCGCACACCCACTGCCGCACAGATGCGCCTGGAATTGCACCAGGCCGTCGCGGAAGCCGTACTGCCGCCACCATTGCCGGAGGCACCATCAGCAGAAGGATCGGGGGTCTTCGATCCGGCAGCCGCCGCGTGGTCGGGAGCGGTCGTCGTCCCCCCGTCTACGGGACAGGTCTCGACAACGGGCCACACATCGTCCACGCAGACTGGTGCGACGGTCGCCGTGCCGCCGCCCATACGGCGGCGCGGTCCCGGTGTGCTGGCGCTGGCGGTGCCGGTGCTGCTCATCGCGGGCATTGCGCTCGGCTGGTTCGCGTTCGGGCGGTCGCGCGGCGCTGCGCCGCAGGCAGACGTCGAGACATCCGCTCCCGTGTCCACACCGGATACCGGAACGACATCCAGCGCACCGCTCACCGACACGTCATCGACAGTGCCTGCCGCCCAGGCACAGGCGACGGAGACGCCCGCAGCCTCGCCACCACCGCTGAGTGATGGCGCGCTCCCGCCCGCCGCCGTGGCACGCAGCACGCCTCCTTCACGTCCGGCGCCTGTCACACCGTCTCCGGAGGCATCGCGCCCGCGCGACACACGGCCCGTCGCCCCGGAGGACCAACAGGTATCCGTGCCGGAAGACACGATTGCGGAGGCCGCGCCGCCGCCGGCGCCAACGCCGGCCACACCAGCACCGGCGCGCGGACCCGCCGTGGAGTTCAAGGGCATGATCCTCATCGATCGCATCGACGATGAGGACGAGGATATCGACGTGAAGGTGCGCCTCGACTCACGCCGCGTGGTGGTGCTCGACGAGGACAACAACGCCAAGCGCTCGATTGCCTACGACTCGATCGGGCGGGCCTCGTACACCACGAAGAAACCGGGCCGCTTCTCGTTCCGTCGCGGCCCGAGCCACTGGCTCACCCTCGAAATCGGTATCACGCCCGTCGTCCTGCGCATGAACTCGAAGACGTACGAGCAACTCCTCACCACGCTCGCCGCCCGCGGCGTCCACGTCGAACGGCATCCGTAGAAGGACCGGGCACCGGGCACCGGGCACCGGGCACCGGGCACCGGGCACCG
>CAYRAE010000239.1:0-6119 GCA_964422175.1 uncultured Luteitalea sp.
AGCGCCTCGCCCTTGCGGAAGAGGATGCCGAGTTCGGCCCCGCGTCCCGTGCCGACCATGATCGATGTCGGCGTGGCCAGGCCCATCGCGCATGGACACGCGATGATCAGCACCGCTACAGCGTTCACCAACGCGAATGTCAACGCCGGTGATGGTCCCCAGACCAGCCACGCCAGGAACGTCAGCGTCGCCACCGCCATCACGCCCGGCACGAACCACATCGTCACCTGATCGACGAGCGCCTGGATCGGGAGCTTGGATCCCTGCGCCTGCTCCACCATACGGATGATCTGCGACAGCACCGTGGCGTCGCCGACCGCTGTCGCGCGGAAGGCCAGCGCGCCCTGCTGGTTGACCGTGCCACCGACGAGCGTGCTGCCGAGGCCCTTGGCGACCGGAACCGGTTCGCCCGTGATCATCGACTCGTCGACGTAGCTGTCGCCTTCCAGGACCTCGCCGTCGAGGGGGATACGCTCGCCAGGCCTGACGTCGATGATCTCGCCCGCGCGCACGTCGGCGATGGGCACGTCGACGCTCGCGCCGTCGCGCCTGACGCGTGCGACGTTCGGCTGGAGTCGGATCAGCCGCTTGATCGCCTCCGACGTGCGGCCTTTCGCACGAGCTTCCAGTACGCGGCCGAGCAGAATCAACGTGACGATGACAGCGGCCGCCTCGTAGTAGACGTTGACGGTGCCGGGTGGCAGGAGCGACGGCGCGAAGGTGGCGACGAGCGAGAACAGGTACGCCGCGAGCGTGCCGACGGCGACGAGCGAGTTCATGTCCGGCGCGAGACGCGCGAGCGCCGGCAGCCCCTTCGTGTAGAACCGGAGGCCCGGCGCGGCCAGCACCGCAGTGGTCAGCGCGAACTGGATGTACCAGCTCCACTGCATGCCGATCGTTCGATGGATCAGGTCGTGTACGCCAGGGATGACGTGGGTGCCCATCTCCAGCAGGAACACCGGCAGCGTGAGGAGACTCGCCACCGCGAGATCGCGCTGCAGGGCGCGGCGTTCGGTCTCCCTCCGCTGGCCCGCTGCGTCATCGGTCGCGCCGTGACTCGTGACAAGTCGCGCACCATAGCCGGCGCTGGCCACCGCCGCGATCAACGCGTGCTGGTCTGCGTGTCCGCGTACGCTCGCGCGCTCCGTGGCGAGGTTGACCACCGCTTCGCTGACGCCGGGCACGGCCTTCAGTGCGCGTTCGACCCGACCGACGCAGGAGGCGCAGGTCATCCCCTCGATCGCCAGATCGACGTTCGCCGCAGGTACGCTGTAACCGGCTGCCTCGACGGCCGCCGTCAGCGCCCGCGCATCCACCCGACCGTGCGTCGTGATCTCGGCGCGTTCCGTGGCGAGGTTGACGCTCACCGCGTCGACGCCATCGACCTTCTTCAGCGCCCGCTCCACGCGCCCGACGCACGAGGCGCAGGTCATGCCCTCGATCGGCAGACGGGTCGTGGACTCCACAGACGGTTGCTGAACTCGTTCGGCGCTCATCGATTCTCTGCTGACCCTCTCACATGTGCCTGGCGGAGGGGCACTCCTGTGGGTGCCCGCAACCCAGTCTTAGGCTTCAAACGGTGGGAAGGTCAAGAGATCACAAGATCAGGCGAGCGATGAAGAGCAGCGGCGCCGTCGTGGCGACAGACACCACGCTAGCGGCGACGAGTCCGAGCGCGTGCCAGGGCCCGATCTCGACGAGAGACAGCCATTCGGCGAACAGTGAGGTGTCGTGCGCTTCCTGCGCGGCAGCCACGTGCGCGTCCATGCGTCGACGCTGAGGCACTGTTGGCTCCCACTCCGACCAGAGGATCGCGAGTTCGTCGTCGTTCACTCAGGACACTCCCTTCTCTCCGAGGATCTCCGTCACGCGCGACCCGAGGCGCGTGCGCGTGCGTTCGAGCACCTTGCGCACCGCCGGTGCCTCGAGGCCGACGATCTTGCCGATGTCGCCGGCCGTGAGCTCGGCGCCATAGCGGAGCGTGACGATCACGCGCTCGCGTTCCGCGACTTCGGCCAGTGCCGTGAGCAACGCGCGTCGGCGTCTTGCGCGATCCAAGGTTTCGACAGGATCGGCGACGTCGTCCACGGCGTCCGGCAGATCTCCAGTCGCCGTGAGCTGCGGCCGTCGCCGCCTGAAGCGTCGCCGCATGGTGTTCAGCGCGATGGTCATCACCCATGCGAGAAAACGCGCATCGGCACGCGGCGTGTACCTGTGCAGCGACGTCAGCATCGTCAGCATCGCGTCCTGCGTGATGTCCTCCGCGTCGGCGTCGGATCGCACCAGCCCGCGCACCGTTCGGTACACACGATTGACGTGCAGCAGATACAGCTGTCGTTGCGCATCGTGATCGCCGGCTCGCGCCTGCTCGATGAGCGATGCCAGCGCGTCCTCGTCTGGCGGACCCACGACATCATCTGGCGGTCCGAGCGTCGCGAAGAACGACGGGAGCGTCCAGTCTGCCGGCGCGCACGGACTCGTCGCGTCGATCACGCATCCACCTGCGACAGGTAACCCAGCGTCCACACCGAACTGCGATACGTGCCGAGTATGGCGGTGAGCACGCAGATGAGCGGCAGCCCCACGACGACGCAGACGCCGATGACGATGGGGATCGGCACCACGTGGGTCGAGGCGATCAGCAGCAGGGCGATCGGCAGCAGTATCACGGCGCTCACCGCCGCAACGAGGAGCCCGCCAACGAACGCCGCGACGAGCAGCCTCAGGCCGAGCGGGATGCGCCGGTGGAGGAAGAGGCGGGCCTTCGCAATCGCATCGAGCGTTCGGCGATCTTCGAGCACGGCGATGCGGGTCGCGAACGCCTGCAGCAGATACAGCGTCACCAGCCACGGGACGAGCACTACGACGACAGGTACGGCGACCACCACGGCGGGCATCACGCCCAGCGCGCGGAAGACGAACACGACAGACGCCACGCCAAGTGCCACGCTGGCGACAGTGGTACCGAGGTAGAGCAGCGCGATGCGCAGGATCACGCCGCTGTGCGCCAGGCCTGCGCGCCATCCCTCGCGCGTGCTCATGGTCCCGCCGCGCCGCTGGCGCGTCACGCCTTCGATGAGCGCGCCTTCGCCGATCAGGCGCAGGTACACCAACAGCAGTCCAAGCCCCGCGATCGCGGCGACGATGGCCAGCGTCGTGAACGGCACCTCGAACGGGGCGCCCCAGTTCGTCAGGCTGTGTACGACCTCAGGCCGCACCGCCGGCACGGCACCAGCCGCACCATGGCTGCTGCCGCCAGCCCCGCCGCCACTCCCACCGCCGCCGCTCCAGAGGCCGACGAAGAACCCGAACAGCCACAACGAGCGGGACGCGAGCGTGGTGCGAACACTCTGCTCGACGATCTCACGTACGGTCATGTGCGCCTCCTGGCGATCGGGCGTTCATCGCCCTCACCTGGCAGGAAGCCGGTGAACCCGCAGAGTGTGACAGGCAATGGGCGCGCTGGTCTCTCGCGTCGACGTGATGACGCACCGCTCGCGCATGATGTCCGGCGGATTCTTGTACGCCGGGGGGGGTGAAGGGGCTTCGCGGGTCCGGTCGGCTGAGCAGGCGTTGTACGCTTGAGCTCGCGTCCCCATGGCATACGCTCCCAACCCACGCGCAGGCGAATGGAATCAACCCGATCGGATTTGGGTGGACGATGTCGACACGTCCGGTTCGATCGATCCGGGCAGCGCCAGGCTTCTGGTGACGCTGATCGGGTTGGCGTTGTCGTGGTGGTTGTATCCGTTGCTGACGGCGGCAGTCATCGGCGTGGCGGCCGTGGGCATGGCCTTCGCGAGTGGGATGCAGCTCACCGGTCCCGTGGGACTTGCGATCGTCGCTGTTCCGGCGCTGGTGATCTACATCCTGGGCATGCGGGTGGAACAGCGCCTGGGCGTGTTCGCCCCGTACCGCTGGCTGCGGCACGCGATGCGTCTCGCGGCGCCGGCCGCGTGGCTCTACGTCATGGTCAGTGAGGACGTCGGCCCGCAGGACACATCACTCATCGGCGGGCTGGTGTTCGTCGTGGTCATCGCGCAGATCGTGCTGTGGTTGGGAAGCCGGGTGCGCGACGACTGGCACGCCGCACTGCGCCTGATGCGGATGCGCGCCGCGTCGTTGCCAGACTGAGCGTCAGCGGCGACGCGGCTCGCGACCGAGCTCTACCACGGTACCCGGAAGGGCATTCACGAGCGGGCACGCCGCCGCTGTCGTCGCCGCGCGAACGTGCCAGGCGTACTTCGACAGACTCAGGGATGTGTGGACCGCCCACCAGCGGCGTGCAACTCGCGGCCGATCTTCACCACGATATCCGGCAGGGCATCCACGTCTGCCTCGGTCGTGTGGAAATTGACGATGCAGGCGCGCAGGAGATAGCGACCGCGCACGACGGCATGGGAGACGAAGGCCTCGCCTGACGTCTGCAATCGCTCCAGCAACGCTTCGTTGAGCGTGTTCAGGTACGTCTCCGTCTCCTGCGCGCCGATCGAGCCGCGATGGTCGAGCGGGACATAACGGAACGTCGAGATACTGAGGCTCGACGTACACGCTTCGAGCTCGGGATGGGCATCGGCGGCAGCAAAGAGCCGCGCTGCCAGGGAGCAGTCGGCCGCAATCGTCTGTCTGTAGCCGTCGGCGCCAGCCTGCTGCAGGGCAAGCCACACTTTGAGCGCACGAAATCCGCGAGAGTTCTGTGGCCCGAGATCCACGTAGTTGATCCCGTCGCCATCGTCGAAATGGTAGTAGGCGGGATGGTAGGAGAAGGCGCGCCGGAGGCACCCGGCGTCGCGCGCGAGCAGGCATCCGGCTTCGAGTGGTGCGTACAGCCACTTGTGCGGATCCACGGCGATCGAGTCGGCGAGGTGGAGTGCGTTCAGGTCATGCGGCGCATCCGGCAGCACGGCTGCGAGCGCGCCGTACGCGCCGTCGATGTGGAACCATGCACCCGCCTCGCGGCACGCGTCCGCGATCGCGAACAACGGATCGACAGCGCCGGTGCTCACCGAACCGGCAGTTCCCGCGACCAGCATCGGCACATCGCCCGCCGCCCTGTCGGCATCGAGGGTCGCGCGCAGCGCGGCGACGTCCAGCCGTTGATCGGCATCTGTCGCAATCCAGCGAATCGCGTCGGTGCCGAGCCCCGAGAGATCGGCGGCCTTCTGGATCCACGTGTGCGTCTCTGCTGACGCATAGACACGCAGCCGCGGAGCGCCTGCCGCACCCATGCCCGCGGCACGCACCTGCCATGCCTCGCCCGCCGCGGCACGCGCGGCGAAGAAGCCGACGATGTTGGCCATGTTGCCGCCGCTGACGAACAGCCCGCCGGCGTTGTCGCGGTAGCGGAGCAGTTCACCGATCCAGCGAATGGTCTGGCTCTCGATCTCGCTGGCCATCGGCGCCAGCCGCCAGGCGCCGACGTTGGCGTTGATCGCGGCGGCAAGCAGATCTCCGAGCATGCCGATCGGCGCCGGCGACGAGGTGACGTAGCCGAAGAACCGCGGATGCCCGTTGAACAGCGAATGGTCGGCCAGCAACCGGACCGCACGGTCGAGCAACTCGTCTGCCTGTGTGCCCGTCTGCGGCAATGGACGCGACGCATCGAGAGCGGTGCGGATCTCGGCCGGCGTTTGGCCACTCGTCACGCGGCGTTCGCGCAGGCCGCCGAGCACGTCTGCGATGCGATCGACGAGCGCATGGCCAGCTTGCCTGAACTCGGCATCGTCCATGGCGAGCGGCGTCCGTCTGGAGTGATCGGCGCGAGCGTTCGGCGATGACGATGAGGACATGGCGGGCGTGCTCCTTCGACGGAACGATCGTACATGTCGCGCGGACTTTGCCTGCGGCGCGTTCTCGACTATCGTCGGCGGATTGCCGCGGTATCGCTTCTCCGACTTCGTGTTGTCGCCCCGTCAGCGGGCACTCCTGCGTGACGGCCGCCCGATCACGCTGATCCCGCGCTACTTCGACCTGCTCGTCTTCCTCGTCGAGCGACGAGGCGACGCCGTCCACCGCCGCGACATCTTCGACATCGTCTGGGCCGACGTGATCGTGTCCGACAGCGCGCTCAGCCAGGCGATCCGCACGCTGCGCCGGACGCTCGGCGACGACTCGCGCGA
>CAYRAE010000240.1:0-3582 GCA_964422175.1 uncultured Luteitalea sp.
CAACCCGCGGCGGGGTTCGCGGGCGATGCCGTGTGCCTCGAGTGTCACGAGGAGAAGGGCGCCATCAGCGCCACGCCCCACGGTCGCGCGAAGAATCCGCGCTCGCCGATGGCACAGGCCAGCGGCAGCTGCGAGAGCTGTCACGGGCCCGGCCAGGCGCACGCCGACGATCAGGACGAGGGGCCCATCCTGCGCTTCGGCGACGCGAACGCCGACGCGCGCACGGCCAACGAGACGTGCCTCTCGTGCCACACGCGCGGCGCGCACGCGCTCTGGGAGGGCAGCGCGCACGACAGCCGCAACCTCGCGTGCGCGTCGTGTCACAGCGTGCACGCGCCGAAGTCGTTCGAGCACCAGCTCAAGACCGAGACGCAGAGCGAGCTGTGCCAGACCTGTCATCAGCAGCAGGCCGCCAAGATGCGTCGCGCCTCGCACATGCCGATCACCGAGGGCAAGATGGAGTGCTCGACGTGCCACGATCCGCACGGCGCCACCAACGTCAAGCTGCTCAGGGTGGGCAACTGGCTGAACGAAGCCTGTATCAGCTGTCACACCGAGAAGCGCGGTCCGTTCCTGCACGAGCACGCCGCCGTGCGCGACAACTGCACGAGCTGCCACGATCCGCACGGCTCGCCGCACGAGCGCATGCTGGTCGCCAAGCTGCCGATGCTGTGCCAGCGCTGCCACAACCACGCGCGGCATCCGGCGACGATCTACGACCAGATCCAGCTCACGGGCCGGAGCAACAGGATGCTGTCGCGCGGGTGCATCAACTGCCACTCCGCCATCCACGGCAGCAACCACCCGGCGGGCGTCACGCTGCTTCGCTAGGGGAGAACGATCATGACCACACGTACGCTTGCTGTCGGTCTGCTCGGTGTCCTGCTCGTGGCGCCGGTGGCAGCCCAGACCCCCATCGGCCAGCCGCCCGCCAGTGACGCGGAGTCCGCCCCGGTCCTCGATCCGAACCTGCGATCGGTGGACTTCGGTGTCAGGCTCAGCGACGTCGACGGCGACAAGGCCCGCTTCAATCGCTACAACGACATGCGTACCGGCGCCATGCTCCAGGGCGTCCGCTGGACCTCGGAGACAGACGCGCGGATCTGGCGCCTGGAGGCCGACAACGTCGGCTATCGCGACCAGCGCTTCGCCGCGAGCCTCGAGCAGTTCGGCCGCTTCAAGGGCTGGTTCCAGTACAACCAGATTCCGTACGAACAGTCGTACGCGACGCGCACGCCGTTCACGGTGGCCAGCCCCACGCGCGTCACCGTGGACGATGGGCTGCAGACGTCGATTCAGGCAGGTCAGGCGACGCTGAATCCGGCGGTCGACGCGTACGCGAGCCCGTTCCGCCTGCGCACCACGCGCGACATCAGCACGGTGGGCGGGCAGTACCAGGTGAACCGCGACACCGACATCGCGTTCGCGGTGACGTCGACGGGCAGGAAGGGCCATCAGCCCGTCGGCGCGAGCTTCGGCATGGCGTCGACCTTCGAGGTGCCCGCGCCGATCGATCAGCGCAACAACGAAGTGGCGGCCAACATCGAGTGGTCCACGAAGAAGGCGATGTTCCGCGCCGGGTACGACGGGTCGTGGTTCACCAGCCGGACCGAGTCGCTCGAGTTCGACAATCCGCTCCGCATCACCGACACGGCCACGGCGGCGTCCGTCGGACGGCTGGGGCGCTGGCCGTCGAGCACGATGCACACGGTGTCGGCGACGGGCTCGGTCGCGCTGCCCGGCAAGAGTCGCGCGCTCGCGTACGTCGGCCGCTCGGCGATGACGAGCGACGTGGACCTGCTGCCGTGGACGATCAACCCGGCGATTGCGCAGCCCGCGCTCGAGCGGACGTCGGTGAACGGCGAGGCCGCCGTGACCACCGTGCTGCTGCGATACACCGCGCGCCCCACGCGCTGGTCCTGGTTCAACGCGAGCTTCCGCTCGTACGACATGGACAACAGGACGGCGCCGTTCCACTACGAGCAGAAGGTGAGCTACGACACCACGCTCGTGAACTCGCCGGGCGAGGCGTCGCACCCGTACTCGTTCAACAGGCAGACGGCGGAGCTCGACGCGTCGTTCACGCCGTTCCGCAACGGCGCGTTCCGCGTGGGCTACGTGCGCGAGGACATCGATCGCACGCACCGCATCTACGACACGACGGTCGAGGACACGGTCCGTCTCGGATACGACTGGACGTCGAACAAGTACGTGACGCTGCGCGCCAGCTACCAGCACCAGCAGCGGCGCGGCAGGGGACTCGACACGGAACTGCTCGCCTCTTACAGCGAGCAATCCGACATGCGTCACGCCGACATCAGCAATCGCGATCGTGACGTCACGCAGTTCGTCGTCACCTTCATCCCTCGCGGCGACCTGTCGCTCAACCTGACGGGCTCGATCGGCAAGGACGATCGTCCTGACGGCGCGTTCGGCCTGCGAAGCCAGGACTTCTCGACGGCCGGGTTCGGCGTGGACTACTCGCCGAGCGCGGCGTTCGGCGTCGGCGCGAACTATCTGTACGAGACGTTCTCGTCGCTCGAGACGAGCCGCACCGCCAACCCGCTGCCGGACCCGGGCTTCAACGATCCGCGCCGCAACTGGAGCGACGACATCGACGAGAAGGTCCACACCTTCAACGCGTACATCGAGGCGCCCAAGGTGGCGGGCAAGGTCGACCTCGGCCTGACCTACGACTACACGAAGGCCGACACGTCGTGGACCTACTCGCTGCCCGCCGACAGCACGCTGCCAGCCGTCTCGCAGCTCAGCCCGGTGTTCAACGACTGGACGCAGGTACGCTTCACCTCGTCGTACTGGCTGAAGCGCAACCTGTCGCTCGGGCTCGTGTACCTGTACGACAGGTTCGACGTGAACGACTGGGCCCTCGGCACCCAGGCCCTCGACCGCCTCGCGCAGAGCAACACGTTCCTGCTGATGGGATACGGATGGGAGAAGTACACCGCGAACACGGTGTTGCTGAAAGCTACATATCTCTGGTAGTCGGCAACGGGCAACCGGCAACCGGCAACCGATCAGGGGCCGCGGCATCTTCGATGTCCGCGGCCCTTCGTCATTCATCATTCGGCATTGTCTGCATTCGGCCTTCACGAGATCTCGCACCGGTTGCCCGTTGCCGGTTGCCGGTTGCCGGTTGCCGGTTGCCGGCGTGAACTCTGTCATCCTGTAGCGCATGACGATGACTCGGATGCTGTTGGTGTGTGGCGTGACCGTGGTCGTGGCGCTGTCGGTGCTGTATGCCGCGCCGGCGGCTCCGCGGACGCCATGGGTGGTGGCGCATCGGGGGGCGTCGGCGTACGCGCCGGAGAACACGGTGCCGGCCTTCACGCTGGCCGCCGACCAGGGCGCGACGTTCGTCGAGATCGATCTGCAGCGCACGCGCGACGGTGCGCTCGTGGTGTTGCACGACACGACGCTCGAACGCACGACAGACGTCGAGGACGTGTTCCCCGATCGCGCGCGTGTCGTGACGGTGCGAGGTGAGTCGCGACGGCAGTGGCCGCTCGCCGACTTCACGCTCGAGGAGATCCGACGGCTCGACGCGGGACGCTGGTTCGACGC
>CAYRAE010000240.1:3682-6064 GCA_964422175.1 uncultured Luteitalea sp.
TTCGCCACGGGCCTGAGCCCCGACAAGCAGGTGATCCGCACCGACCCCACGCTCGTCACCCGCGCGCGTGCGCTCGGCATGCCCGTCACCCCGTACACATTCCGCGCATCGTCAGTCGGCACGTTCGCCGACGTGACGGCCGAAATGCAGGCCGCCCTCGCGCAAGGCGTCGACGGCGTCATCACGGACAACCCCGACAAAGCCGGACCACGGTAACTGGATCGGTAGGGCCGGCCCTCCGGGCCCGGCCCTGGGCAAACGGCTACCGGTCACATCGGCCGTCGGCCTTGGGCCTTCGGCCTTCCGTCATTCGGCATTCGGCATTCGGCACTGCCCGCATTCCCGGCATCCCGGCATCGCGGCATTTCCCACCCGTTCGTCAGCGGACGAGGATGTACTCCCCGCGGTCGGCGTCGCGACGGAAATCGACGGCTTCATAGCCGCTTGCGAAGAGCGTCTGGAACTGCGCGCGCGTCTTCATGCGCCAGTCGAGCGCGAGGTCCGGCGCCTCCTGCAGCATCGTCGAGAAGCGGGACGGAATCGGCACGCGGACGACGTCATCGTCGGGCAGCGTCGATGCGGGTTCGTAGGCGTGCCAGCCGTCGCGCTCGATCATGACGCCCGCCGCCGACCCCACTTCCGTCGTGGCGCGTGCCTGCCGCGGCGATCGCACGGGCACGCCGTCGGCGTCGATCGACCAGTTGATGATGAAGCGATCCGTGGGTGCGCCGCGATGCAGCGCGCTCGACGAGTCGCCATACACGTGCTCGCCGTACTCCGAGACCACGCCGCCAAGCTTGACGAGATTGAGGTACGCGTTGAGGCTCTGGAGCGGATCGTAGGTCCACTGGATTTCGCTGTAGCCGCGCGCCGCCACGCGCCGTGCCTGTTCGAGCTTCAGGCGCGTGCCGAGTCCCGAGCTCCGCAACGCATCGTCGACGCCTGTCATGTGCGACCAGTGCACGCGCCGGCCGTGACGATCGCCGGGGACCGACAGCGCGAAGCCGCGGATGTCCTCGTCGGTGAACGCGCCGAGCAGCAGCGCGCCCGACTTGACCAGCGCCACGAGCAGCAGCACCGGGCTGACGTCCACATCGTCGAGCCGCCAGACGCGCCGTTCCATCTCCTGCACGAGACGGATGTCGTCCACGCTGGTCAGCTCACGAAATTCGACGTCTGTACTCATGCTCGCGCGCACCTGTAGGATTCTCGCATGTCGAATGCCGACGCCCCCGCGCGTCCCCGCGATCTCACGGCCGCCGCCCCCCTGCGCCTGACGGCGATCGAACTCCGGTTCATCGAGCTCTCCCTCGTGCGGCCGTTCGTCACCAGCTTCGGCCGCACCGACTCGCGGATCGTCCCGCTGATTCGCATGCAGGCCGATGGCGTGGAGGGATGGGGCGAGGTAGTCGCCGATCGCGAGCCGCTCTTCAGTCCCGAGACCGTATCCACAGCGAAGCACGTGCTCGTCGACTGCTTCATCCCCGCGCTGCTCCAGGCACCGTTGTCGTCGGTCGAGGATGTGGCGGGCGCGCTGCGGCGCTTCAAGGGACACCGGATGGCGAAGGCCGGCCTCGAGCTGGCGTTCATGGATCTCGCGGCACGGACGCGCGGCGTGTCGATCGCCGAGGCGATCGGCGGCGTGCGCGATCGCGTGGCCGTCGGCGTGAGCCTGGGCATCGAGCCGGACATCCCGGCGCTCGTCGACCAGGTGCTGCGGCACGTGGCGCAGGGCTACCAGCGCATCAAGCTGAAGATCCGGCCCGGATGGGACCTCGATGTGGTGCGCACCGTGCGGGAGGCGTACCCGGAAGGATGGCTGTCGGTGGACGCCAACACCGCGTACACGCTCGCGCAGGCCGATCACCTGCAGGAGCTCGATGCGTTCGACCTGCTGATGATCGAGCAGCCGCTCGCGCCCGACGACATGGTCGATCACGCGGTGCTGCAGAAGATGCTGCGCACGGACATCTGCCTCGACGAGACGATCGTCCATACGCGCGCCGCGGCGCACGCGCTCGGGATGGGCAGTTGCCGATTGATCAACATCAAGATCGGGCGCGTGGGCGGGTACACAGAGGCGCTCGGCATCCACGACGTGTGTCAGGCGCACGGCGCGCCGGTGTGGTGCGGCGGCATGCTGGAGAGCGGCATCGGCCGCGCGCACAACCTGGCGCTGGCGAGCCTGCCGAACTTCACGCTGCCCGGCGACATCTCCGCCAGCAAGCGCTACTGGACGCGCGACATCACCGAGCGTCCGTTCGAGGTCGACGCCGACGGCACGGTCGCCGTCCCGCAGGGCCCCGGCATCGGCGTCGCGATCGACGAGGACTTCCTCGACACGGTCACCGTCGAGCGCCTGGTCTTCACCGGCAACTGACA
>CAYRAE010000241.1:0-6060 GCA_964422175.1 uncultured Luteitalea sp.
CCAGTCCCGAGAGATTGACGAGCCGCGCCCCACACAGCAGATGGACGTCCGGCAGTACACGTCCCGCGTCGCCGTACTCCGCCATGGCGTCGGCGATGGCACGCAGCGCCTGCTCCAGGTCGGCCGCCGGGCATTCCCGAACGACGGCGGCGTGCCGCTGCAGCCGCACCACGCCTCCACGATCGACGACACGGAGTTCCGCCGTGTCGCGACGCCACGGCTGCCACCACACGCCCTGTCGCGGCGCGCACGTGAACACGTCGAGTTCCGGAGTGCCCGCCACGCGCGTCATCGACGCCGCGTCTCTCTGCGTCGAGCGGGCTGCCGCGGCGCGCCGCGCCTCCTCGTCGACCGACAGATCCGGCCCGCTGCTCCGCCGCAAGTCGACCGAGCCTGCGGCCGCCGCCCTGACGACATGGCGACGCGGATCGACCTCCACATAGACGGTGACGGTCTCTGCCAGCGCGCCGTTACGCACCGCGGCGGCCACTGCTTCCTCGCGCACCCTCAGGACGTCGGCGGGTGTGGGATCGACGATCGTCCTCTCGACCACGTCGCGCACCATGGCCAGCGCCACACCGATCGGCGAGATGACCTCGGCTTGCCGCGCGAGCCGCCAGGGCACCTGCAGCAACGCACCCGCATGCGGCACGAGTGCGGCGGCCCCACCGCCGCCTCCGACGAGTTCGACTGTCGCGGTCGGCAACCGATATTCCTCGACGAGCGCGCGCACCTGTGCGACGACCTTGGCGCAGGCGCGGTCGAGCACCGATCGCGCCAGCGCATCGGCGTCCTGTCCGACGAGGCGCGCGAGCGCGGCGAACGCCTGACGGGCCGTGTCGCCGTCTGCGCGCGCGAAGGCCGTCTCGGGTACGAGATCGAGCGCGTTGGCCGCGCACGTCGGCGTGATGGCGAAGCGGGCGCCGCTGGCGACGAGCACGACATGATCCTCGGGGTCGCCAGGTCGTGGCTGCTCGAACGTCATGTCGACGGGTCCCTCGAACGTGCCGGCGGGCGCGAAGCACGCGTACGCGACGCCGGCGATGTGCGCGGAGCGCGGTCCCACGTCGACGAGACGCCCTTCGCGCATGCGCACCATGCTGCCGCCGGCGATCGCGATCGTCCGCACATCGAGCGTGTCGAGGAACGTGCGGTGGCCACCGACACGCGCGGGACGCATCTGCGGCTGCCCGTCGCGAATCACCGAGATGTCGGCGCTGGTCCCACCGACTTCGATGAAGATGCCGTCGGACACCTGCTCGTGCATCAGCGCGCCCGCGATCCCCGCCGCGGGTCCCGACAGCATCGTCTGGATGGGTCGCCTCGCGACCTCGTCGACGGTCATCACGCCGCCGTCGGACCGCATGATCATGAGCGGCGCGGTGATGCCGGCGTCCTCCACGGCGCGCGTGGTCATCACCGACGTCGCGACCATCGTGGGCAGGATTGCGCCGTTGATCAACGCCGTCCGCGTGCGCGTGCGCAGGCCGTAGCGCGACGACACATCGTGCCCGGCCGTCGCCTGCAGGCCGCGCGATCGTGCGATCCGCACGATCGCCTCCTCGACGCGCGGATCGTCCACGGCGAACGCGCCGCTCGCGACGATCACCTCGACGCCCGCCCGTGCGAGCGACGCGATGGCCAGTTCGATGGCCGCGTCGGCCTGCGACGGATCGTCGATCGGCACGAACGCGTGCGCGGCACGCAGGATCTTCCCGGGAGCCAGCGTCACCGGAGGCACACGCGTGTCGAGCCGCGCCTTCCACCGTTCACCTCGCCTGCCCGCGCCGACGATGCCGACGCGCGAGACGTCGCCTTCGAGCAGCGCATTGGTCGCCTGCGTCGTGGAGTGCGCGATGAACGCGACGTCACCTCCGCCAGCACCGAGCTGCGTCAGCATCTGGTGCAGGCCGTCGATGATGCCGCGCGCAACGCCGTCGGCCGCGCGATGCGTAGTGGGCACCTTGAGCTGCGCGACGAGCGTGAACGTCTCGGCGTCGACGGCGACGACGTCCGTGAACGTGCCACCCACGTCGATACCGATGCGCAGACGTCCGTGTGTCACAGGAACAACCACGCGCCCAGGAGCAGGCCGCCGAAGCAGACGAGCATCATCGCGGGCAGCGTGGCCATCGAGATGTCTTCCACGCGAACGCCGGTGTACGACGCCACCCAGACGTTGTGCGTGTTGGTGGGATCGCAGACGTTCTGCACCTGCACGATCGACATGATCGCCGCCAGCAGGGCGAACGGCGGCAGGACGCCCGTCGAGAGCATCAGGCTGAACACGCCCGCCCCGACACCGAACACGTTGAACGGCCCTCGATAGAGCGCGAGCGGCGACAGCAGCGTGAAGAACACCACGTACGACGCCGGCGAGTGGACGGGCACCTGCGCGACGATTGGCGCGAGCGCGCTGCGGACCGCGGGCAACGTGAGCGCGTTGAGCAGCATGCCGATGCCCACGAGCAGGATCGCGGCGGGCGCCGCGTCTTCCACACCGCGAATCGCCGACGAGACGAGCGTCCTGACGACATCGCGGGGCCGCGTGACGCACGTGCCGTACAAGGCACCGGCGAGGAACGCGGGCACCTCGCGCCAGCCGAATCCGACGTACAGCACCAGCGGGACGAGCGGAGTGAGGTAGGCAGGCCATGGCACGGCAGCGCCGCGGCCTTCTCGAACCGGCGCAGCCCAGAGACGCAGGTCCGGCACACGGCGAGCCGCCCACCACACGTAGCCGGCGACGACAGCCGTCATCACGACGACCAGGCCAACGGCAAACTGCACGAGCTCCGGAGGGAGCGGCGCGGTGGCCGGTATCTGCAGCAACTCGCGATAGAGCCGCCACAACGCGATGTTGAAGATGAAACCCGTGGCGAATGCCAGCAGGAACAGGATCGCCGTGAGTCGCCGGGGCACGCCGAGACTCATCACGATCGGCAGCACCAGCGAGCCGACCATGATGATCGCGCCGAGGCCCGTGAGCGAAGTGAAGAGCACGGCTGTCGCGACCATCAGGACTGTCGTCACGACCAGCGGTCTCTCGCCGCCGAACTCCGCGGCGTGCCTGATCACATCCTCCGCGATCCCCGTCGTCATCATGACGCGACCGAGCATGGCGCCCGCGCACACGGCGATGTACGCCGGTGCCAACCGGATCGCGCCGTCGGCGACGACGGTCGAGAGCCACTGCGCATGCGGTTCGCCGACCACGATGGCGATCGATGCGGCCATGGCTGGCAACGCGAGCAACGCAGGCAGCCGACGCAGGAACATCAGCGCCGCGAAGACCGCCAGGACGACGAGCAGCAGTACCGCCGTCACTTCGCGTCCACGCAGAGGGGACGACGGCGCGCGGGCCCCATGAGGCCGTGCGTGGGGATGTCGAACGCGATCGTTGCTTCGAAGGTGCGCCCCCACGGCAACGTGACGTCGAAGTCACGTGGTTCGTCGATGCTGACGACAATGTCCGTCGGCTCAGGCGATGGCGGCACGAACGCAGTCCCGAACGCCCGCACGTACGCAGACAGCGATGGCGCCAGTTCGCGACGGATCTCGGCGGCGACATCGTCGGCCTTCCCGTTGAGGTGCAGCGTGTCGAGGCCCTCGCCGCGGAGCCGCGCGTTGAGACGTGGGCGCAGCAGGCCCTGATACGCAAGGTCGTTCGCGAGCCTGTGCACCATGAACGTAGCTTGCGCGTCGGCCATCGCGCCGAAGGCCTGGCTCGTACACGTCATCGCGAGACGCGCGCCTGCCCACGCCAGCAGGCCGTGCGGGATGGCCGTGCCGAGGGTGTTACCTGCCGTGTTCCACGACGCGTAGCCGTAGAGTGACGGAAAGACACCGGATGACAGGAGCGCATCGGTGAACGCCTGCGAGGCGCCCTGCACGTCGCCTCGTGGATCCACGTCGGCGACGATCGCTCGTCTGCCTGCCTTGACGTCGCGCACGACGGTCGACGCGAACGCGGCGGTGGCACTCGCATCGTGGCGATCGGCGAACACGTACAGATCGAGATCGCTGGTCCGGTCGTGCTTGACCGCAGCGCCAGCCGCGGCGATCTGGAAGTCGACGGTTTCGTGGAGCTGCCGATCCTCGAACGGCGCCACCATCGTGCGGGCGCGCGCACTCGAATACGTGGCGCTCATCGTCGGCGCGAGGCCGCGCGCGTGCAGCACCGCGCGGGCGAGCAGCAGCATCGCCACTTCGTCTGCTCCGGGCTGGATGCCCACGCGGTCCTGAAGCCGCGCATCGGCCACCGCCTTCGTCACAGCGCCACGATCCGCCAGGTGCATCCCCCGCGGCTTCGCATCGTCCTGCGAGACGACGAGGTGGTCGAAGACGTCCCGTCGGACGAGATCCACGGCGGCGAGATTCACGCGACGATTCCGCGCGCGGGCGGACGTGTAGTCGTCGAGCGCGGCACGAGGAAGCGACGCCTCGAGCGACGTCAGCTCACGGCGCTCATCGTCGGTCGCGGGATCTGCCGCGAGTTCCGCGTAGCGCGCGAGCCTGTCGCGGAACGTCGCGTTCGACAGCGTCGCGGTGGGCGCCAGCCGCATCAACACGCTGAATCCGTAGATGCGCAACGACGGGTTCGCCCTCCGGATCTCGTCGAGAACATCGAGCCGCCGCATGGCGGTGTCGGCGTCGACGAGACTGGCTCGCGACGCCACGAGTCCGCCGTACGCCAGCATGTCGGTGGAGACGATCAGCGCGTCGACCGAGCGCCAGTCCTGCGCGCGAAGCCACGCGGCGATCCCCGTCGTGTCGCCAGGCGTCGTGAAGCGGCCCAGCATCGCCACAGGCGGTGCAACGACGTCCGCGTGAGCGATGGGCGCCAGCATCCGCGGGTACTGCAGGCACACGGGCCGATCGTCGAGCGGCACCAGCACGATCCGAAGGCGTTCGGCGTTGGTCACCGGTGCCGTCGTCTGCGCACACACGGGAGCCGCCGCCATCAGCAGCAACACGATCCCGCCCACGCAGGCCCATCGGCGCATGAGGGGCATTCTATCGAGACGTCGCCGGGCAGCGCGCAGCGACCACTGCGAGTCTCGTGACCGGTTGCCGGTTGCCCGTTGCCGGTTGCCGGCGCCTGTTACGATCCCCCCATGCGTATCGCCTTCATCGGCCTCGGCGTCATGGGTGGGCCCATGGCCGGACACCTTCAGCGCGCGGGCCACGACGTCTGCGTCTTCAATCGCACGGCCAGTCGAGCCGACGCATGGGTTGCCGAGTACGGCGGCAGCGCGGCAGCCACCCCGCGCGAGGCAGCGGCGGGCGCCGCGATCGTCTGCGCGTGCGTGGGCGCGGACGATGACGTCAGGGCGGTGACGATCGGTGAGGACGGGGCCTTCCACGGGATGTCGCCAGACGCGGTGTTCGTCGATCACACGACCGCCTCCGCGGCTGTGGCGCGCCAACTGCACGCCGCGGCTCGCGAACGCGGTCTGCACTTCATCGATGCGCCCGTGTCGGGCGGACAGGCTGGCGCGCAGAAGGGTCAGCTCAGCGTGATGTGCGGCGGCGATGCGGAGCCGTACGCCCGCGTCGAGCCGGTGCTCAAAGCCTACGGACGCATGGTGGCGCGCATCGGCGAAAGCGGAGCCGGGCAACTCTGCAAGATGTGCAACCAGCTGTGCATCGCCGGGCTCGTGCAGGGGTTGGCCGAAGCGCTGCACTTCGCGGGACGCGCCGACCTCGACGTCGAGGCCGTGGTGTCGGTGATCTCGAAAGGCGCGGCGCAGTCGTGGCAGATGGAGAACCGCTGGAAGACGATGGTCGCCGGCGAGTTCGACTTCGGTTTCGCCGTCGACTGGATGCGCAAGGACCTCGGCATCGTCCTCGACGAGGCGCGCCGCAACGGATCGCGCCTGCCCGTGGCTGCGCTCGTGGATCAGTTCTACGCGCAGGTACAGGCGCGCGGCGGCAACCGGTGGGACACGTCGAGCCTGATCGCGCTCCTCGACGCGCCGACGACGGGTTCGTGATCCGGCGCGCATCGGGCATGATTGACGGGATGTCCTGCGTCGCGCGAAATCTCGCGATTCTGTC
>CAYRAE010000242.1:0-6053 GCA_964422175.1 uncultured Luteitalea sp.
ACGCCGGGGAACACGCCGCCAGCGCAGATCAGCACGCAGGGGGAGTTCACGTCGCCCCGTGGATGCCGCGGTACGTTCGGCAGCGTCGGCACCGCTCAGGCCACCCGGATCGAAGCCGACTTCACCGGCACCGACTGCCAGCAGGCCACCTTCGTTGGCCAGCTCGTGTTGACCAAGAACTGACCGGAGGATACCAAATGGCGATCGATCTTGAGGCGCCGCTCCGATTCCTGAACACGGCATTCCGCCCTGATGACTGGATTGCCGTTTTGCTCAAGTCGCACGACACCGGCGGGACGGCACAGCGCGTAGGTCCGTTGTCGCTGATCGCAAACCCACGCTTCCAGGCGTGGCTCAGAGCCGAGAACGCGAGGCGCTTCAGCGTGTTCGTCAGCGTGAACGCGATCAGGCCGCAGCGAAAGGCGCGGACCAGGGACGCAATCAGCGACATCCGGCACGTCTTCCTCGACGCCGACAAGGACGGTCCATCGGTGCTAGCAAGAATTGCTGCACGACCGGACCTTCCAAGGCCGTCCTTTGTGATCCATTCCTCGCCAAACCGGTTGCACGTCTTGTGGCGGGTGTCCGGATTCACCAAGGAAGGCGCAGAAGTCCTGCAGAAGCGGCTCGCGACTGAGGTCGGCACCGACAAGGCGGCGACATCCTGCACCCAGCTAACGCGGCTCCCTGGATACTTCAACCACAAGTACCGGCCTGGTGCGATGGTCGCCATTGAATACGCGCCTGGCCGCCGCGTGTTTAACCCGCGGGACTTCCCGTTGGCGGCGACCAAGAGCACACCCCCTTCGCCGGACCCGGTGAATGTCGCGTCGATACATACGTCGGACATCCTCGAGCGGGCAAGGCGATACATCGCCGCGATCCCGCCCGCTGTGGCTGGACAACTTGGCGATACGGCGACCTACAGAGTGTGTTGTCGCTTGGTGCGGGGCTTCGATCTTGGCGAGGAGGACGCCTTAGCCGTACTCGCCGATTGGAATCGGGCCTGCGAACCCCCGTGGTCTGAGCACGACTTGCGGACGAAGCTGCAGGCGGCGCGGTGCTATGGCCGGGAGCCAATCGGAGCACTACTTGCTAGGGCACCGATCGGCAGACGGTCTGGCTGAGATTGGGTCCAGGTCGACTACACCGCTGCCCCAGGCTCCCCGCGCCTCGCCTGGTGTCGACGACTGGACCAGCTACGCGTTCGCGCACCGACTGGGGCAGCGACGGGCTCGTGGTGGCAGTGCCAATCTGCGCCGTGCGAAGGAGAGGAGTGTGCCTCTCAGGGTCGGATAACCAGCGTTTCGTCAACCGGCCCCTAATGTCGAATATCCTTAAGCGACGTCGGCCGATGCCGTGATCCGCGGCACCGTGCAGGCCCTCCGCGATGACCGCATCTTCCTTGACGCGTATCGCGGCCGGGGAAGCGGCGAGATTCAGGATAGCTACAGCGATCTCGCCCGTTATGAGGAGCTCGTCGCTCCCAATACACGGACACAGGCGGCATCTTCGACATCATGGCGATCACCGTTATTCAGACCCATTTGGCCGCATGACCAGCGCTTCCGTCACCAGCGCCGCGGGTTTCCTCAGGGATAAACGATTGGGCCTTCGGCAAGGTTTCGCACCATTCAAGCGAGGGTGCTGACGATGCGCCCGATCCGCTGGCTTCACATTTCCGATATCCATATGCGTCCACGCGACGAGTGGGCGCAGGACGTCGTTCTCCGGGCGATGTGCGAGGACATCGCCTGCCAGTGCGCAGAGCCGGCGGTCGACTTCGTCCTCGTCAGCGGCGACTTGGCCTATTCAGGCAAGCCTGAAGAGTACGCACTCGTCGGCAACTTCTTCAATGCCCTCGCCGCCGCGGCGCAAGTCAACATTGGACGCATCTTCTGCATACCTGGGAATCACGACATCGACCGCGACCGGCAGAAGCTCTGCTTTCATGGCGCCAGGGCTGCGCTGCAGGACCCGAACAATACCGACGCCTTTCTTGCCTCGCCTGCGGCAGACGACTTCCAGACGCTGCTGCAGCGGCAGGAAGCATACAGACGGTTCCAGGCGGAATTCTTCGCCGGCCAGGAGAGAACCTCGACGGGTGATGGGCTCGGCTACGTCGCGCGCCTGATCCTCGACGGCGTCCGTCTCGCCATTCTTGGTCTGGATTCAGCGTGGCTCGCCGAGGGCGGCGTGGACGACCACTTGAAACTGCTGGTCGGCGAGAGGCAGGTCCTGAATGCGATCGACCATGTGCGCCGAAGCGGCGAGCCGCCGCACATCGTCGCCGCGATGGTTCATCACCCCCTTCATCTGCTGCAGGAGTTCGACCGCCACACTATCCAGGCGAGGATTGACAGCTATTGTCACTTCCTCCACTGCGGCCACCTGCACAATCCCGAGACCAGGCCAACCGGCGATACGTGTCTGACGCTGGCGGCAGGCGCTTTCTTTGAAACGCGCCACAAGCAGAACACCTACTCTGTCATCACGCTCGACCTTCTGCGCGGCATCAGGACAGTGAGAATCGCTCACTACAGACCAGCCGACGGCGCGTTCTCGAATGTGTGGACGCGGGATTACGGGATCGAGGTCATGCCCGCGGGAACCTGCGACGTAGGAGACCTCGCCGCCGCGATCACCGCCAGGACGGCTACGGCGTGGCCGCACTATGCGTCCGCGTTGCTGCTGGCTCGGAAGTCTGAGTTGCCCGTGCCGGTCGCGGACGGGCATGCGTTGGCATCCTGTGACGTATTTGATGCATTGCCCGACGGGGATCTGAAGCGCAAGACAGCCGCGTTTCTCACCTTCCGCAACGCGTTGCGCGTGCTCTACGGGCATGAGTCTCTCGATGAGATATTCCGGCAGCACGGCGCGGCAGTGACAGAGTACTGCGTCGCCCTCGCCGCGCTCAGCGCGGCGGAGCCGGCGCTGAAGGCCAGGCTTGATGAGCAGGAGCGCGACGCGCTGCGGCTGGCCGGCGCAGAGACCTCCTCGCCGTTCGCTCACACCACCGCCCTGCTTCGAGAGCTGGCGGATGCTCACGAATGGAACGTATTGCGCGAGCAGGCCGAGCGGCACGCCGAGGCAGACGATCGCGCCCTCGCGACGGAGGCGAGGCGGATGCTGGCGCTCGCATTGGCCAATTCGCCTCAAAGGGCGGACAAGGAGGCCGCGATCGCGCTTTACCGCACGCTGGCAGAATCGGACGCTCCTGACCCCTCCGACGCAGGCAATCTGGCAACTCTGCTTACGGAAACAGGCGCCCACGACGACGCTGGCGAGGCTCTGTTGCGCGGCATCGCCATTTGTCCGCCCGAGCGACTCGATTATCTTGCTCAGATCGGACACAGGATTGTAGAGGCGACCGGAAACCGGGAGTTCAGGGATCAACTGCGAACGGCGATTGCCGGGAGAGGCCAGCGGTGAGCGACGAAGGCAGGTCATTCAAGGTTGGGATCGACTTCGAGAGCGTGCTGCGCGCGATCTCGAAGCAGATCTATGAGACCCCGCTCGCCTTCATCCGCGAAAACGTCCAGAACGCCGTTGACGCGGTTCGCATTCAGGCCGCCCGCGATCAAACCGATCCGGCGGACGCGGCGTACCGTATAGAGATCACAGCCGACGAGAAAAAGATCGTCGTTCAGGACAACGGCACCGGCATGTCGCCGGGTGACCTTGAGAACTTCTTCTGGACGATCGGCGCCAGCGGCAAGCGCACGCCGGAAGCGATCGCCGCGGGCTGTGTCGGCATGTTCGGCATCGGCGGCTTCGCAAATTTCGGGGTCTGCCATGCGCTTGAGGTCATCTCGCAGACCGAAGACGCGGAACACGGCACACTGACATGGCTCTCCCACGATGACATCGAGGGCGCCAGGGGCGCGATTCCGTCCGTGCACGTAGACAATTCCGACGACGCCGGGCCAAGAGGCACGATGGTCGTCGGCCATCTCCGCGAGCCAGCGAACCTCGAGGAGCTGCGCCGCTACCTGCAGGACTTCGTCAAGTATGTGCCGACGGCGGTGTACTTCAACGGACAGAAGCTCTCTCAGAACACGTTCTCGGCGCTCGAAGACCGCGAGAACCTCACCCAGATCGGCGACGGGCAAGAGTGGCAGGCCGGCGACCTGACCGTCACCGGCAGGCTCTACGAAGACCGCGGTCACACCATCGTGGCGGCAATCGACGGCTTGAGCATCGGCGGCGAGCCCGTCAACCTGGTCGGCCATCTACGCTTCGAGGGCGGCGCCATCGACGTCTTCAAGCGGGGCTTCAAACTGTGTGCGACCAGCGTGGGAACCACGATCGGGGTTACCGGTCGGCTTGATTGCGACCGGTTCATCCCGACAGCGGGCCGCGATTCCCTCGATGCGCCGACCACGAGTCTGCTGAGCCGTATCGCGCTTGCCCTGGAGAAGATCGCCGTTGAAGCCGTACTTGAAACGCCCGAGCGCATCGGCCAGTACACAAGGATCTTCCGCTACGTCGTCCAGCGCGGCATGGTCGACAAGATTGAGAATGTCCGGGTTCGTCTCGCTGATGGTGCCGAGAACAGCCTCGGCGACATCCGGCGGCGCGCGTCCCAGGGCAAGGTCGGCGTCTTCTTCGGCGTCGCCCAGAAGCAGGCCCTTAACCAGATCATGCAGGCGAGAGGGCACCTCGTCGTGCTTCTGTCGGCGGACCGCCACCGGCAGCAGGCCGAGCGCCAGTACCTGGAGAAGTTCTGCAGCGCCAAGCCGTTCGACGGCATCATCGATTGCGCCGAGCACTACAAAGATCTCAGCCGCTTTGAGAAGGTGTTCTTGAGCGAGCTGGAGCTCAACATCTCCAAGTCCTACGAGGTGAAGAACTTTCGCCTCGTACCAGGCAAGCTCACCGAGGACATCCCGGTCTTCGTCAAGGAGTACAGCGGAACCCAGCCGCCGGATATTTTCGTGGACGTAAAGCACCAGGAGATCGCCAAGCTCGAAGCGCTGGGGTACAGCCAAGTCCTGTACTCGCTGATCGCCACGTTCTGCCGAGAGTATCTTGGTCCGTCGCTCAAGAAATGGAGTCCAAGGTTCTTCGGCGATGGCGCTCTCAATCTCGAGCTTCTGGCGAAGCGTCGCTCCGAACTTTGGGTGCTACTTAAGGACGACATCGGCGTCGTGCGCAAGGGCGGACGCAGGCACGTCGTCACGCGCTCCGATGTGCAGGTGGTCAATGTGGGCAGCGGACACACACAGCCAGAGACCCAGCCGGGCAAGGCCCACCCGCGCATTCTGCAGATCGTCGACGACCAGGGAGCAACCGAGCTGGGCGGCTACTACATTCGCATGCCCGACAGCGCGTTTGTCGCTTACGGAGACCTGCTGCCGGAATGCGAGAGTCGCGGGGTGGTCTGGGCCGGAAACAAGATCCTCTACGTCGCGTCCGACACCGTCAGCGCCGCGTTTCAGTACGAGATTCGTCTCGACGAGGTCGTCGCCGCAGACGTCAATGGCGAGATCCGCGCCGAAGGCGCGCTGCCCCTCGACAGGCCCCTGCAGCAGATGTACGCGGGCCTCTACTTCCCGATCCCGGCCGCACTCGAACCCTTCCTCGTGCCGCGCGGCACGGCGGAGATTCGGCTTGAGCTCCACTGCGACTGGATCGACATGCGCACAGCCAAGCACTGGACGTCGAAGGAGGCAGCCGCGAGCTGACGGGCTCATGTGTGCGACCGGACCTCTCACGCCCGGCGCCCGCCAGCACGGCAAGGCCACGCCGCAGCGTTGCCCAGTCGTGTAAGGTTCTGGCCGTTTCCTGCGTTCATCCCTTTTATACAAGGCACTCCGTGTGGTGGGGCCTTGGACGACTTTCGTCCACGCAGTCGCTTCAGCAGCCTCTGCGTCCCACCCCTTGCTCTGCGCGCCACAACGGTCCGTGGAGCATAGCCAGCGTCGTCGACCCATTGTCCACGGCGCTTTCATGGAGGCCCATCATGTCCAAAGGCAACGGCGAAGTGATGACGGTCACGATCCTTCCGAACACCAAGGGCGGCCCTCAGGGGAAGCTCGCTGATGCGGAGG
>CAYRAE010000243.1:0-6021 GCA_964422175.1 uncultured Luteitalea sp.
CGGTGCTGATCCCGCTGCTGTTCATGGCCGACGTGGTCGGCCGCCTGTTCCGCGAGTTCGCGATCACGCTGGCCGTGTCGATCATGATCTCGCTGGTCGTTTCGCTGACGCTCACGCCGATGATGTGCGCGCGTCTGCTGAAGGCCGAGCACGCCGAGGAACACGGGCGCCTGTACCACATCACGGGCCGCTTCTTCGACGGCATGGTGGCCTGGTACGGCCGCATGCTCACGGTCTCGCTGCGCTACCAGACGCTCACGCTCTTCGTCGCGCTGGCCACGCTCGCGCTCACCGCCTGGCTGTACGTGATCGTGCCGAAGGGCTTCTTCCCGGTACAGGACACGGGCGCCATCCAGGTAATCACCGAAGCGCCGCAGACGGTGTCGTTCAGGGCGATGGCCGAGCGCCAGCGCGCCGCCGCGCGCGCCATCCTCGAGGAAGACGACGTCAAGGGGCTGTCGTCGTTCATCGGCGTCGACGGATCGAACGCGACGCTCAACAGCGGACGCATGCTGGTCACGCTCACGCCGCGCGCGGACCGTTCGCGCACGGCGACCGAGATCATCGCCGCGCTGCGCGAGCGCGTGGCGCGCGTGCCGGGCATCGCCGTGTACATGCAGCCGGTGCAGGACCTCACGATCGAGGATCGCGTGAGCCGCACGCAGTTCCAGTTCACGCTGGAAGATCCCGACATGGCGCGCCTCAGTGAATGGGTGCCGAAGCTGGTGGCGAAGCTGCAGGAGTCGCCGTACCTGGCCGACGTGGCCAGCGACCTGCAGGACTCGGGGCTGCAGGCGTTCCTCGACATCGATCGCGACGCCGCGAGCCGCCTCGGCATCCGCGTGTCGGCGATCGACGACGTGCTCTACGACGCGTTCGGGCAGCGCCTGATCTCGACGATCTACACGCAGGCCAACCAGTACCGCGTGGTACTGGAGGTGGCGCCGCGCTTCCAGATCGGCCCCGAGGCGCTCGGCCAGGTGTTCGTCTCCACCGCCGACGGCCGGCAGATCCCGCTCTCCAACATCGCGTCGATCGAGCACCGCAACACGGCGCTCGTGATCAACCACTCGGGCCAGTTCCCGGCGGTGACGATGTCGTTCAACCTCGCGCACGGCGCATCTCTCGGCGACGCGGTGGCGGCGATCGAGTCGGCGCAGCGCGAGATCGGGATCCCGGCGAGCATCCAGACGACGTTCCAGGGCGCCGCGGCGGCGTTCAGGGCGTCGCTCTCGAGCACGCTGCTGCTCGTCCTGGCCGCGATCGTCACGATGTACGTGGTACTCGGCGTGCTCTACGAGAGCTACATCCACCCGATCACGATTCTCTCGACGCTGCCGTCGGCGGGTGTCGGCGCGCTGCTGGCGCTGCTCTTCACGGGCACCGACCTCAGCCTGATTGCCGTCATCGGCATCATCCTGCTGATCGGCATCGTGAAGAAGAACGCGATCATGATGATCGACTTCGCGCTCGACGCCGAGCGCAGCGAGGGCCTGAACCCGCGCGACGCCATCTACAAGGCGGCGCTGCTCCGCTTCAGGCCCATCCTCATGACGACGCTCGCCGCGCTCTTCGGCGCGCTGCCGCTCATGCTGTCGACGGGGTCCGGCGCCGAGATGCGTCAGCCGCTCGGTCTCGTGATGGTGGGCGGCCTGCTCGTCAGCCAGGTGCTCACCCTCTTCACCACGCCGGCCATCTACCTGTTCTTCGATCGCCTGGGCCACGCCTGGCGCGGCTCGAAGGCGCCGGCGCTCTCCGTGGAGGACGTGACCGCATGAATCTCTCCGCACCGTTCATCACGCGCCCCGTCGCCACCACGCTCCTGAGCATCTCGGTGGTGCTCGTCGGTGCGATCGGCTACATGCTGCTGCCGGTGTCGCCGCTGCCGCAGGTGGACTTCCCGGCGATCACGGTGAGTGCGTCGCTGCCGGGCGCGAGCCCGGAGACGATGGCGTCGTCGGTGGCGACCCCGCTCGAACGCGCGCTCGGGACGATTGCGGGCGTCAACGAGATCTCGTCGCAGAGCTCGCAGGGATCGACGCGCATCAACATCCAGTTCGATCTCGGCAAGAACATCGACGCCGCGGCGCGCGAGGTGCAGGCGGCAATCAACGCGTCGCGCTCCCTGCTGCCCAGTTCGCTGCCGGGCATGCCGTCGTATCGCAAGATCAACCCGTCGCAGGCGCCGATCATGCTGCTGGCGCTCACCTCCGACACGGCCACCACGAGCCAGCTCTACGATCTCGCGTCGACCGTGCTCGCGCAGAAGGTGGCGCAGGTCACCGGCGTCGGCGACGTCACGGTGGGCGGCGGATCGCTCCCGGCGGTGCGCGTCGAACTGCAGCCGCGCGCGCTCACGCAGTACGGCATCTCGCTCGACGAGGTGCGCCAGGCGATCAGCAACGCGAACCTCCGCCGGCCGAAGGGCATGGTCGAGGACAGCGAGCGACACTGGCAGATCCAGGCCAGCGACCAGCTCACGACGGCGGCCGCGTACCAGCCGCTGGTGATCGCCTACAGGAACGACGCGCCGGTCCGGCTCTCCGACGTCGCGCGCGTGTACGACGGCGTCGAGGATCGCTACAACGCCGGCTACTTCAACGACAAGCCGGCCGTCCTGCTCGTGGTGAGCCGCCAGGCCCAGGCCAACATCATCGACACCGTCGACGGCGTGACGGAGCAGCTTCCCGCGCTGCGCGCGTTCCTGCCCGCCGGCGTGTCGCTCGACATCGCGAGCGACAGGTCGCCGACGATCCGCGCCACGCTGCGCGAGGCGCAGCACACGCTGCTCATCGCCGTGGGCCTGGTCATCCTGGTCGTCCTGCTGTTCCTCGCGAAGTTCCGCGCGGCGATGATTCCCGTGATGGCCGTCCCGGTGGCCCTCATCGGCAGTTGCGCGGTCATGTACCTGTGGGGCTTTTCGCTCAACAACCTCTCCCTGATGGCGCTCATCGTCGCGACGGGACTGGTGGTCGACGATGCGATCGTCGTGCTGGAGAACATCAGCCGCCACGTCGAGGACGGCATGTCGCCGCTCGACGCCGCGTTCACCGGCTCGAAGGAAGTGGGCTTCACGCTCCTCTCCATGAACCTCTCGATCGTCGCGGTGTTCGTGTCGATCCTCTTCATGGGGGGCATCGTCGAGCGGCTGTTCCGCGAGTTCTCGATCACGCTGGTGGCGGCGATCCTCATCTCCCTTGTCGTCTCGCTCACACTCACGCCGATGCTGTGCGCACGGTGGCTCGTACCCCAGGATATGGAGCGGCCCTCGCGCCTCCAGGCCCTGAGCGATCGCGTGTTCGGGTGGCTGCGCCGCGGCTACGGCCGCACGCTGGACTGGGCGCTCGCGCACTCGCCCATCGTGCTGATGCTGTTCATCGGCACGGCGGCGTTCACCGTGCACCTGTACGTGAACGCGCCGAAGAGCTTCCTGCCGCAGCAGGACACGGGTCAGCTCGGCGGCTTCATCCGCGGCGACGACGGGATGTCGTTCCAGATCATGCAGCCGAAGATCGAGGCGTACCGCAAGGCGGTGCTGGCCGATCCGGCGGTGGAGAGCGTGGCTGGATTCGTCGGCGGCGGACGCGGCATCAACAACGCCCAGATGTTCGTGCGCCTCAAGCCGCTCGACGAGCGGAAGGTGTCCGGACAGATCGTCGCCGAGCGCATCAGGCGCGAGGTTCCCAAGGTGCCGGGCGCGCGGCTGTGGCTGAACGTGGATCAGGACATCCGCTTCGGCGGCGGGTTCGGCGGCGGGTCGTACCAGTACATGCTGCGATCCGACAGCGTGACCGAACTGCGCGTGTGGGCGCAGCGCGTGCGCGAAGCGCTCAAGCCGCTCCCCGAGATCACGGGCATCCAGGACGAACTGGTGTCGAGCCAGCAGATCACGCTCGACGTCGATCGCGAGGCCGCGCGTCAGCTCGGTATCGAGATGTCCACGGTGACCCAGGCGCTCAACAACGCCTTCGGACAGCGGCAGGTCTCCACCATCTACAACGCGATGAACCAGTATCGCGTGGTGATGGAAGTGGCGCCGCAGTTCGCGCAGGGTCCCGAAGCGCTCGACGCGACCTACGTGATCACGTCGCAAGGCGAACGTGTGCCGCTCTCGGCGTTCAGCCGCTACACGCGCACGTCAGCGAACGACCGCATCAGCCGCAGCGGGCAGTTCGCGTCCGAGAGCATCTCGTTCGAGCTCTCGCCAGGCGTGAGCCTGAGCGAGGCGGAAGCGGCGATCAACCGCGCGGTGTCGATGCTCACGCTGCCGACGTCCATGCAGGGCAGCCTGCAGGGCAACGCGAGCCTCTTCACGCGCATGCAGGGTAACCAGCCGATCGCCATCTTCGGCACGCTGCTCATCGTGTACATCGTGCTGGGCGTGCTCTACGAGAGCTACCTGCACCCGCTCACGATTCTCTCGACGCTGCCGTCGGCCGGTGCGGGCGCGCTGCTCGCGCTGCTGCTGCTCAAGACCGAATTCAGCCTCGTGGCGCTGCTCGGGTTGTTCCTGCTCATCGGCGTCGTGATGAAGAACGCGATCCTGATGATCGACGTCGCGCTGCAGCGCGAGCGCGAGCTCGGCGTCTCGCCGGAGGTCGCCATTCGCGAGGCGTGCCTGCTGCGTCTGCGGCCCATCCTGATGACCACGATGTCTGCGCTGCTCGGCGCGCTGCCGCTGATGCTGGGAACGGGCGAAGGCGCGGAGCTGCGTCAGCCGCTCGGCATCGCGATCGTCGGCGGCCTCGTGGTGAGCCAGGTACTCACGCTCTACACCACGCCGGTCGTCTATCTGTACCTGGAGAACATCCGCGTCCGCGTCAACCGCCGCCGCGGCCACAGCGTCGCCGACGAGGTCATCCACGACCCGAGCGTGTCAGACGCGACGCACGCGTAAGGACCGGCAACGGGCAACCGGCAAGCCGGCAACCGGGCTTCATCCGGCTCCTGCGCACGCCCTCTCGATGTGTCCGGTTGCCGGTTGCCCATTGCCGGTTGCCGGACTCACCTTCCCGTCCTGTTCCAGTAGATCACCACGTTCGACGTGCGGCGGCCGGCGGCGATGATCTCCGGGCGGCCGTCGCCGTCGAGGTCAGCCGCGGCCACGTCCTCGGTGGCCATCCCACCCATGTCGATGGGCGTGCGGCGTTCGACGACGCCCTCCTTCGTGACGTCGTAGGCCACGAGGCCAACGTTTCCATCACGCCACCCCGCCACCAGTTCATCGTCGCCATCGCCGTCGATGTCGGCCCACGCGATGGCGTGCCCCCCGGTGAGCGTGGCGTCGACCGTGGAGCGCGGCCAGAGTGCTGATGATGCGGCACCGCCGTCTGGTTCGCGATAGACGACGACCGATGTGCCGTGCCATGGCTCGATGGTCGCGAGCATACGGCGGCCGCCGACGCGCCCCATCTTGATCTCGCCTGGCGAGCCCTCGCCCACCTTGCGCTTCTGCCACGTCCCCGCGTCCGTGCGCGTCAGCAGGTGCAGGCCTTCACGACTGGCCGTGAGCAGTTCGTCGCGATCCTGACGCGTGAAACGCACCGGCAGGAAGTTGTGCAGGATGTGGAAGCTGTCGTCGGCGATCTCGGATGGCCACGGCTGACGGTCCGGCTGCGCCGGCACCGAGAGCACGACGATGCGCGTCCCGGCTTCGGGCCACTCGGGCGGGCTGGTGCCACGGCCGTGGAGCGGCGTGACGATGAGCTCGGGGCCGCCCTTCCCGTCGACGTCCGCCCACTTGATGCGGTGCAGCGTCGGCTCGCTGGTGATGTCCGACACGGGCCACGAGCCGTCGGCCGTCTGCTTCGTCCAGTGCAGCGTGCCGCCACCCACCGTGTCGCGCGGATTCCACGCCGCGCCGATGGCCACGTCCATCCGTCCATCGCCGTCGATGTCGTGTGGCGCGAGCGTGACGTTGTCCTTCGGCGTCTTCCCGTCGAGAACGATGTGTTCCTTCCAGGTCGGGTTCTCGAACCAGACGAGTTGCGTCCCGCTGATGGCGACGACGTCGGGCTTGCC
>CAYRAE010000244.1:0-6019 GCA_964422175.1 uncultured Luteitalea sp.
ACGCCGGCTTGTTCGGCGAATCAGGGAAATGCTGGGTTTCCAGGCAGAAGCCCGAACGCCGCGCATAGACCTTGCCGCCCTTGCCGGTGATCGTGCCGTCGAGGAAGTTGCCCGTGTAGAACTGCGTGCCGGGCTGGGTGGTCGCCACGTCCATCGTCCGGCCTGTCGTCGGTTCGTACACCGAGATGACCTGTTCGAGCCCATCGCCCGTGCGCGTGAAGACCATGTTGTGGTCGTAGCCGCCGCCGAACGCGATCTGCGGGTGGTCGACTTCGATGCGCGCACCGATCGCCGTCGACGATCGGAAGTCGAAGGGCGTGCCCTCCACACTGGCCAGCTCACCCGTCGGGATCAGCCCCTTGTCGACGGGCGTGTAGCGATCGGCGCGGATCGCGATCTCATGTCCCAGGATGTCGCCATTCCCGGCGCCCGCCAGGTTGAAGTAGGTGTGCTGCGTCAGGTTGACGGGCGTCGCCTTGTCCGTCGTCGCCTCGTAGTCGAAGCGCAGCGCGTTGTCGCGCGTGAGCGTGTAGGCGACGATGGCCTGCAGCGTGCCGGGGTAGCCCATGTCGCCGTCGGGGCTCGTGAGCCGGAACGCCACGCCCACGCCGTCTTCCCGCTCGAACGGCTCCGCGGCCCACACCTTCTTGTCGAAGCCCTGCGGTCCGCCGTGCAGGTGGTTCTCGCCGTTGTTGATCGGCAGCGCGTAGGTGTGGCCGTCGAGCGTGAACCGGCCCTTCCCGATCCGGTTGCCGTAGCGCCCGACGATGGTGCCGAAGAAGGGGGACTGGTCGAGGTAGCCCTGCAGCGCGTCGTAGCCGAGGACGATGTCAGCCGGGGTACCGGTACGGTCTGGCACTTTCAGCGACGTGATGATGCCCCCGTAGGTGATGGCCGTGACCTCCACGCCGCGACCATTGCTGAAAGTGAATGCTTCGACGGCCTGGCCGTCCGGCAGGGTCCCGAAGGGCGATCGAGTCATCGAGAGCGGGGTACGCGCGTCGGCCGGGGCCGGCGCCTGTGCAACAGGAGGTGGAGAGTCAGTGGAGGACCCGCAGGCGCCTCCGAGGGCGGCTGCCAGCACGAGCGGCAGCAGGGCGAAGTCCGAACGAACATGTCGCATGCAATGGGCTCCAGAGCAGTATCATCTCTCCGATCCCGATGCCCACGCCACGAGTGCTTCGCAAGGTGGCCGCACCGCTCATCCTGAGCGCGGTGGCCGTGGTGTCCTGGCAGCAGGACTGGTTCCCCGGTGTGGCGGTCGCCTCCGCGCAGCCGAAGGTCGACTTCACCGCGCAAATCGAGCCGATCCTCGCCGAGCACTGCTACGAATGCCATGGGTCGCAGAAGGCCCGCGGCAAGCTGCGCCTCCACGCACGCGAACTCGCGCTGACGGGTGGGGCGACGGGTCCGCTGCTGGTGCCCGGCGACAGCGCGAAGAGCTACATGGTGCAGCGGCTCCTCGGCGAGGGCGGTGAAGACCAGATGCCGCTCGATGCCGATCCGCTGAGCGACATCCAGATAGCGCTGATCAAGACATGGATCGATCAGGGCGCCGAGTGGCCGGTCCCCGCGGGCGACGCGCCGACGCCGACCGTCGAGGAACACTGGTCGTACGTCGCGCCGAAGAAGGCCCCCCTGCCGGCCGTCTCGAACGAAGGCTGGGTGCGCACGCCCGTGGATCGCTTCATCCTCGCGCGCCTCGACGCCGAGAAGCTGATGCCGTCGCACGAGGCCCCGCGCGAGACGCTGCTGCGACGGGTGTCGCTCGATCTCACGGGGCTCCCGCCGACGGTCGCCGAGCTCGACGCGTTCCTTGCCGACACACGTCCCGACGCCTACGAACGCGCCGTCGATCGCCTGCTCGCCTCGCCGCACTTCGGCGAACGATGGGCGCGCCTCTGGCTCGACGTCGCGCGTTACGCCGACAGCAACGGCTTCGAAGCCGACAGGCTCCGATCGATGTGGCCGTACCGCGACTGGGTGATCGAGGCGATCAACGCCGACATGCCGTTCGATCGCTTCACGATCGAGCAGATCGCCGGAGACATGCTGCCCAACGCGACGCGCGCGCAGCGTGTGGCCACGGGCTTCCACCGCAACGCGATGACCAACGAGGAGGGCGGCGTCGATCCCGATGAAGCGCTGTACGACGTCCTCATCGATCGCGTGAACACCACGGCCACCGTGTGGCTCGGCAGCACGGTGGCGTGCGCCCAGTGCCACAACCACAAGTACGACCCCATCAGCCACAAGGACTACTTCCGGCTGATGGCGTTCTTCGCCAACCCTGCGTACAAGGTGGAGCCCCACGGCGCCGGTACCAAGTACAGCGAGAGCCGGATCGATCTCGCGACGCCTGAGCAGGAAACGGCCAGAACCGCACTGCGCACGCAGCTCGAGGCGGCCGAACAGGCGCTCGCGCGAGAGACACCCGAGCGCGCACGCGATCAGGCGCGATGGGAAGCGGAGGTGCGCGACGCCACACGCATGTGGGCGCCACTGATGCCGAGTCACGCGACGGGCACCAACGGTGTCGCACTGCGCGTGGCCGAGGATGCGAGCATCACAGCGAGCGGTACCAATCCGCCACTGACCACGTACACCATCGCTGCGCGGACCGAGCGCACCGGCATCACCGGTCTGCGCATCGAGGCGCTGCTCGATCAGTCGTTGCCGAAGCAGGGGCCGGGGCGCGATCCGTACGGACACTTCCGCGTCACGTCGATCCGCGTGTTCGCGGCGCCTGCGTCGGATCCGGAACGCCGCGTGCCCATCGCTTTCTCCGCCGTGAAGGGCGACGGCAACATCTCGCGCGACGACCTGCGCGACATCGTCACAGACGCGACGGGGTCGGATGCGCGGGCGCGCAAGGCCTGGGTCGTCGACGCGATGCGCGACGGCTGGCGCGTGCCGTCGCAACTCGTGCTGGTGCCGGCAACACCGCTCGGGTTCCCCGGCGGCACCCTCGTCACGCTGGAGATCGCGCACGAGGACGGTACGCTCGGCCAGGGACTCGGACACTTCCGCCTCTCGACGACCACCGCTCCCACGCCACTCGACGTCGTGACCGTCACGGCACGTACGCGCGCAGCGGCACTCCTCGCACCGGCGGCGCGTACCGAGGCACAGGCCAAAGACCTCGCCGCGCAGTTCCGTGAACTGTCGCCCGCGTTCGCAACCGAACGTGCGGAGGTGGCGCGGCTGAAGAAGGCCATCGACGACATGCAGGTGCCGACCACGCTCGTGATGGAGGAACGCCCGTCGTACGAGCGCCCGTCGACGCCATTCCGCGATCGTGGCGCGTTCACGTCGCCCGGCGAACCCGTCTTCGCCAATACGCCATCCTTCCTGCCGCCGATGAGCGAGGCGATGCCGTACAACAGGCTCGGCCTCGCGCGCTGGCTGGTGAGCGCCGACAACCCGCTCACGGCGCGCGTGACGGTGAACCGCTTCTGGGAAACGCTGTACGGACGCGGGCTCGTCGAGACGAGCGACGACTTCGGCACGATGGGCACGCCGCCGTCGCATCCCGAACTGCTCGACTGGCTTGCCGTCGAGTTCATGGAGCAGGGATGGAGCGTCAAGACGCTGATCCGCACCCTCGTGCTCTCCTCCGCGTACAGGCAGGAGTCGGACGTGACCGACGCGCTCCAGGCGCGCGATCCGTACAACCGCCTGATTGCGCGAGGACCGCGCTTCCGCATGGAAGCCGAGATGGTGCGCGACGTGGCGCTGGCCGCCAGCGGCGCCCTGAGCCCGAAGATCGGCGGGCCGAGCGTGTTCCCGTCGCAGCCGCCCAACATCTGGAACAACCCGTACGACAACTCGAAGTGGATCGAGAGCACGGGTGAGGATCGCTATCGCCGGAGCCTCTACACGTTCCTGCGCCGCACGTCGCCATATCCGATGTTCACTACGTTCGACGCGACGAGCCGCGAGCTCTGCACGGTGCGGCGCGTGCGCAGCAATACACCGCTGCAGGCGCTCGCCACGCTCAACGACGAGGGCTTCTTCGAGCTGGCACGCGCGTTCGCGCAGCGCCTGCGCACCGAAGCCCCTGCGTCGGTCGACGCCAGACTCACGCTCGGCTTCCGTCTCGTCACGAGCCGCGTCCCGTCTGCCGCGGAACTGACGCGGCTGCGCGCATTCCATGCGCAGGCGCGCGAGCGATACGCCGCGTCTCCCGCCGAGGCCGCAAAGGCGCTCGCGCGCGAGGCTGGTACGACCGTCACCGCCGACCAGGTGGATCTGGCGGCGTGGACCATGGTGGCCAACGTGCTGCTCAATCTCGACGAGGCCGTGACGAAAGGGTAAGCCATGACGCACGCACGAGACCTCCAGTCACTCACCCGCCGTCACTTCTTCAAGCAGGCGGGGTTCGGGATCGGCGGCGCCGCGCTCGCGTCGCTGATGCAGGAGCGCCTGCTGGCGCACGCCGCGCAACAGCTTGCACCGACGATCGCGCCGAAAGCGAAGCAGGTCATCTTCCTCTTCATGGCCGGTGCGCCGTCGCAGCTCGACCTGTTCGACGACAAGCCCGCGCTGCGCAAGTACGACGGTCAGGAGATCCCGGCCGACATCGTGAAGGGCGAGCGGTTCGCCTTCATCAAGGGCGCGCCGCGACTGCTGGGCTCGCCGTACCAGTTCCGCCGGCACGGACAGTCGGGCCACGAAATCTCCGACCTGCTGCCGCACACGGCCGCCATCGCCGACCGCATCACGATCGTCAAGTCGATGTCGACCACGCAGTTCAATCACGCGCCGGCCCAGATCTTCATGAACACGGGCCACCAGATCCTCGGCCGTCCGAGCATGGGCTCGTGGCTGTCGTACGGTCTCGGCGCGGAGTCGAAGGACCTGCCGGCGTTCGTGGTGCTGCTGTCCGGCGAGAACAACCCCGACGGCGGCAAGTCCTGCTGGGGCTCGGGATTCCTGCCGACGACACACCAGGGCGTCGAGTTCAGGAGCGGTGCGGATCCGGTGTTGTTCGTGTCGAATCCCGACGGCGTGGACGCGCCGCTTCGACGCGCCTCGCTCGACGCGATCAAGGATCTGAACGGCCTGCAGCAGTCGGCCGTCGGCGATCCGGAGATCGACACGCGCATCGCCGCGTACGAGCTCGCGTATCGCATGCAGACGAGCGTGCCCGAGCTGACCGACATCTCCAGCGAACCGGCGTCGATTCACGAGCTGTACGGCACGCAGCCGGGCCAGACGTCGTTTGCCAACAACTGCCTGCTCGCGCGGCGTCTCGTCGAACGCGGCGTGCGGTTCGTGCAGCTCTATCACCGTGGCTGGGACACGCACGGCTCCGGCTTCGGCGACGACGTGATCGAGAAGCTGCCGCGCCTGTGCCGCCAGACCGACAAGCCGGCGGCGGCGCTGGTGCGCGATCTCGATCAGCGCGGCCTGCTCGATTCGACGCTCGTCGTGTGGGGCGGCGAGTTCGGGCGGACGCCGATGAACGAGGCGCGCAACGGTTCGAAGTTCCTCGGCCGCGATCACCACCCGCGCGCGTTCACGATGTGGATGGCCGGCGGCGGCATCAAGCCGGGGATCACCTACGGCGAGACCGACGATCTCGGCTACAACATCACGAAGGATCCCGTGGAAGTCCACGATCTCCACGCGACGATGCTGCACCTGCTCGGCGTCGACCACGAAAAGCTGATTTACAACTTCCAGGGACGTCCCTTCCGACTCACCGACGTCAGCGGCAAGGTGATCACGGGCCTGCTCGCGTGAGCCTGTTGCGCGATCGATCGCCGAACGCGGCCGTTGCGTCGGCGTGGGTCGCGCTCTGTCTGTGCGCGCTGCTCGTCTCGTCCTGCGGCCGGCCCGCACCGCGCACGGCGCCGGGAGCGACGGCATCTGGCGATACGGCATCACGTCAGCAGCAGGTGACCATTTCGGTGGTCGCCACCACCGACGTGCATGGCCGGATCGGGAGCCTGCCCTGGCTGTCCGGTCACCTGAAGAATCTCCGCGACGTGCGACGCGCCGGCGGCGGCGACGT
>CAYRAE010000245.1:0-6013 GCA_964422175.1 uncultured Luteitalea sp.
GAGCTCGTTGGGCTTGTGGCCCATGCGGTGCTCGAGCTCGACCTTCGTGAGCGCGCCCTTGGCCCGCTCCGCGCGCTCCGCCGAGCTGATGCCCGCGTACACGAGCGGCAGTTCCACGTTGTGCAGCGCCGACGCGCGCGGCAGCAGGTTGAACGTCTGGAACACGAATCCGATCTCCTCGTTCCGGATCCGCGCCAGCTCGTCATCGTCCATGCGGCTGACCTCCTTCTCGTTGAGGAGGTAGGTGCCCTTGCTCGGCGTGTCGAGGCAGCCGATCAGGTTCATCAGCGTGGACTTGCCGGACCCTGAGGGCCCCATGATGGCGACGTATTCGCCGCGCATGATCTCGATGGACACGCCACGCAGCGCGTGGATTTCCTCCGATCCCATCACATAGGTCTTCCACAGGTCGCGCGTCTCGATGAGGGCCATGGCTTCAGCTTAGTACGGTCAGGCGCGGGAGGGGGTTCCGCCGAGGCGTCTCCGCCGTCATGGCGCCGTCTTCTGCCCCACGGGTACGTTGGGCATGGGCTCGGCGTGGGGCACATGAACGACGACTTCGGCGTGATCGTCGCCCGGAGCGGGATACCGCGCCCAGAGCACGCGGCGTTCACCAGGCGTCAGGGGCGTGAGGTCGCGGCTGCCGAGCGGCGCGTTGCTGCCATCGCGCAGGACGAAGTATTTCCGTCCGTGGGCGAGGTCGGCCAGGTACACCTCGGCCAGCGTGCCTGCATCGGGACTGTCGGCGCTGAAGCGCTGACCGATGTCGAGCGCCGGCGATCCCGCCGCACCGGTGTTGGTCACCGCAAGACGCAATTCCACCGTGTCTGGCGCGACGCGATCGAGCGAGACGACGCCGATCGTGAGGTGACCTTCCTCACCCGTCGTCTCGGCCAGGACGGGCGGGATCGTCGCGACGGTTTCGGCTGGCGCGGCAACGGGCTCCGGAGCCGACCGACGGTCACCGGACATCGCCCACAACACCAGCGCCAGCGCGGTGGCTGCCACCGCGCCGGCGATCCAACGAGGACGGGCCTGAGGCATGCGCCTCAGTCCTCCTGGTTCTCGTACTGCTCCTTCAACTTCGCGACAACGGCCGGATCGGCGAGCGTCGTGGTATCGCCGATGGCCTTGCCTTCGGCGATGTCGCGCAGCAGGCGGCGCATGATCTTGCCGGATCGCGTCTTCGGGAGGTCCGCCGAGAAATGGATCTCTTCGGGCCGTGCGAGTGCGCCGATCTTCTTGACCACGTGTTGACGCAGTTCGTGGTCGAGGCCCGTCGACGCCTTGATGCCGTCCTTGAGCGTGACGAACGCGGCAATCGACTGGCCCTTGATGTCGTGTGTGCGTCCGACCACCGCGGCTTCCGCCACCGACGGGTGATCGACGAGTGCGCTCTCGACCTCCATCGTGCCGATACGATGCCCCGACACGTTCAGCACATCATCCACGCGGCCCAGCAGCCAGATGCAGCCGTCGTCGTCGACGCGCGCGCCGTCGCCGGCAAAGTACGTCCCGTCGCCGAACTTGCTCCAGTAGGTCTGCACGTAGCGCTCGGGGTCGCCGTAGATCCCGCGCAGCATCGCCGGCCACGGATGCGAGATGGTGAGGAGCCCGCCGCCCTTCTCCACCTTCTCGCCGCGCTCGTTGCGGACCTCGACGCTGATGCCGGGGAAGGGATGGGTCGCACTGCCAGGCTTCGTGGTGGTGAGACCCGGCAGCGGCGTGATCATGATCTGGCCGGTCTCTGTCTGCCACCACGTGTCGACGATCGGGCAGCGCTCGCCGCCGATGTGCGTGTGGTACCACATCCACGCTTCCGGGTTGATCGGCTCGCCCACCGATCCCAGCAGCCTGATGCTGCTCAAGTCGTGCGCGGCAGGCAGATCCGTCCCCCACCGCATGAATGCGCGAATGGCCGTCGGGGCCGTATAGAAGATCGTGACGCCGTAGCGCTCGATGAGGCTCCAGAACCGATCGCGCTCCGGCCAGTCCGGCGCGCCCTCATACATCAGCAGCGTCGCGCCCGCGGCGAGCGGACCGTACACCACGTAACTGTGTCCGGTCACCCAGCCGATGTCCGCCGTACACCAGTAGACGTCATCCTCTTTCAGATCGAAGACGGCCTTGGTGGTGGCCATCGTGCCCGTGAGGTAGCCGGCTGTCGTGTGGACGATGCCCTTCGGGCGTCCCGTCGTGCCTGACGTGTAGAGGATGTACAGCGTGTCCTCGCTGTCCATCGCCTCCGGCTCGCACCACTTCTCCACGTCCTGGACGATGCGGTGGTACCAGTGGTCACGGCCTTCCTGCACGTGGACGGGAAAGCGATCGGACGAGTCGCGCTTCACGATCAGGACGTTCTTCACCGACGGCGTGTGCTTGAGGGCCTCGTCGGCGATCTGCTTGAGCGGCAGCAGCGAGCCGCGCCGATACCCGCCGTCGGCGGTGATGAGCAGGACACACTGCGAATCGTTGATGCGCTCGGCGAGCGCTTCGGCGCTGAAGCCGCCGAAGACCACCGAGTGAATCGCGCCGATGCGCGCGCACGCCAGCATCGCGATCGCGAGCTCGGGGATGAGCGGCATGTACATCGCCACGCGATCGCCGCGCTTCACGCCGAGCGTCTTGAGGACGTTGGCCGCGAGGTTCACCTCGCGCTGGAGGTCGAAGTACGTCAGCGTGCGACGGTCGCCCGGCTCGCCTTCCCAGATGAGCGCCGCCTTGTTGCGCCGGCCGTTGCGCACGTGCCGGTCCACGCAGTTGACCGAGGCGTTCAGCTTGCCGCCGACGAACCACTTCGCGTGAGGGGCATTCCACTCGAGCACGGTGTGGAACGGCTCGATCCACTCCAGCTGCTCGGCCTGCGCCTTCCAGTACGCCTCGGGATCAGCGGCGGCCTCTGCGTAGATGGCGCGATCGCGCACGTTCGCGGTGGCGGCGAATTGCGGCGGCGGCGGGAACGTCCGCTGCTCGTCGAGCAACGCCTGGATGTCTTGGGAGGAGGACTCGGACATGACGCGGAATGCTATCAAAACCGGCAACGGGCAATCGGCAACCGGCAACCGGGGAAGGCCCTTCGGACGCCGGACACTGGGCACCGGGCACCGGAATGCCATTCGGCATTCCCGGCATTCCCGGCATCGCAGCATCGCGGCATTTCCCTCAGCGGTCGACGTTCGGTGCACCCCACTGGTGCCACGCGATCACGCTGGCGGCGACGAGGAGGACCGACAGGAGCGTGTCGACCAGGTAGTGGGCGCCTGACAGGACCGTGGCGGCGCAGAGGGTGGCGTTGAGCAGGAAGAGAGGGACGAACGCCCACATCCGGCTGCGCGTGGCCCAGGTGAGGACCATCGCGCCGGCGACGTGGAAGGAAGGCGCTGACACCAGGCCCGTGACGTTGCGGAAGTCGACCACGCGCAGCGCCCCGCTGCGGAAGCCGTCGAAATGCGCCGTGAACATCTGCTGCGGCAGCGTGGACTCGAAGCCGTAGTAGGTGAACGCGCACGCGGCGGGCCAGAGCGCGAAGCACGCCAGCGTCACCACGAGGCACACGTGCAGGTGCCAGATGCACTCCCACAGGTGGAGGCGATGGCCGATCAGTACGAGCACCGGCGCAGCGAGCAGGATCTGCAGCGCGAACGTGTCGTAGGCCAGCGTCAATACGTGGGCGAGCGTGGGGTGCGCGCGCGTCCACGCGGCGATCGAGGGCACGTGGACGCCCATCAGCGCGTCGGCCGACGCCAGCCACGCATCGATGGCGGGCCGCGCCATCGCCGCGCCGGCGTACTGCGCCGGCAGGCTGACGATACAGAGCACGACGATGAAGGCGAAGGCGAGGAGGCCCTCGGGGACCATCCAGCGGAGCGGACTCGCGCTCGTCCGCCGCGCGGCGATCGTCGCCAGACCCGCCATGGCACCGGCAACGATGAGCGGCAGCGCGGCGGCGCGCCAGCGCACGTCGAGGCCGAGCGCGGCGCACGCCGCCAGCGTCACGACGGCGAAGACGACATGGCCGGCGGCGAGTCCGCGCGCGAGCCGGTGCCATCCGACGACAGCGCTGGGAGCCAGCGGCATCGCGGCTGGCACGACGTCCGCGGGCGAAACCATGTGTGGCAGACGTACGGTTCGCGCTAGAACTCGGGGCCGTGCGGGCGCGTCGGATCGGCGAACCCGGGAACCGGCGGTGGAGGCGGCGGCGTGGCGGGCTTGAAGACGGCCGTCCCGATGAGACCGCCGATCGCGCCGAAGATCGCGTTGACGAACAGGCTGATGACGAAGCCGACGATCATCAGCGCGCCCATCGCCCCACCTGCCGCGAGCGACTCGATCATCCCGCGCATCTCGCCCGGCATCTCGTCGCCGCTCTGCTCGAGCACGCGCTGGAGGAAGTCGCCGCTCATCGGCCCCATCACCATCTGGATCGGGATGGACAGCACCGTGCCGATCACGGCACCGGCCAGACCCGCCATCAACCCGACGATGGCGCCGTCGGCCCCCGCCACGGGATGCGGCTGCGCCTGCTGGAGCATGTAGGTGGCCACCATGCCGCCGAGAATCACCCAGGCGCAGCAGAGGCAGTTGCCCATCGAAATCACCGGCAACGCCGACAACACGCCCACCACCAACCCACCCATCAGCGCCGGCTGCAGTTTCGATGCGTGCATGAGATCCTCCCTCGCGACGGCGAGCTCAACCCGGAGGCGAGTCGCGTCCGTCGCATCGTAGCAGGAGCACTTTACTTGTCGTTCTCATTCGCGCCGATTATGTCGCCGTCCACGCGCACGCGCTTCTTCTCGTCCGCCTGCCCTATTGCGCTGGTCTGTGGACTCCTGTTCCTCCTGTCTGCCTTTGTGATGGGGAAGCTTCCTGCTTCTCGTTCCGCCGGCCTGAGGGGCATCGTCACCAACGAATCCGGAGCGCTCATCGCGGCCATGCCGAGGTCGATCCCGTCGACGAAAGCGCTGGAAGCGCTCTGGGCGCGCGAGCCGCCGAGCCATTCACGGCGAGTTGGCAGGGCTTCATCACCACCGAGGCCGGCAACCATGTGTTTTTCGTGCGGTCCGACGACGGCGCTACGTTGTCGATCGACGACACGCTCGTCGTGGACAACAGTGGCGTCCACGGGCCCGAGACGAAGGCAGGGCGCGTCCATTTGGCGCGCGGCAGCCATCGGATTCGTCTGGACGACACGCAGGCCGGTGCCGACTACGAACTCGCCATCACCCAGATGTCGCCGTCCGCGTCCGCTCCCGAGTCGTGGAGCACTGCGCGTGCGCTCTCCGAAGACGCCCCGCGAACCGGGCCCGACGCGTATCGCCGACTCCTTCACCCGACGGCTTCGATGATTGGTCATGCGGCCGTCATCGGCGTAGGTCTCCTGCTTGCCGCTGCCGCAATCGGGGCGATGGCATGGGCGCGTCGAGCACTGGGTGTCCCACCGCTGACCCCGGGAGAGACGATGGTGCTGGCAGCCGTCGGCCTCCTCCTCCTGCCGCTTATCGAGTGGGGTCTTCCGAGTGCCGGTTTCTCCTGGGCTGCTGACGAAGTGACGCCCGAACCGGTCCTGATGGCCATCGCGTATGGCTTCCGGCATGGATGGGCGGAACTTTACCCGCCAGGCTTCTACCTTCTCGTCTCTCCGTTTGCGTATGTCATCGAGCACATCGCGCCCTGGTCAGGCTTGACCGCACAGAGCGGTGTCGGCGCGTACATCCTGCACCGCTCCATCCGCGCTGTTGTCGTCGGCTGCGCGTTGGCAACCGTCGTGGGCGTGCACACCATCGCCAGGCAGACGTTCGGTACGCGTGCCAGTCTGTTCGCCGCCATGGTGCCGTTGCTGAGCCCAACGGTGATCTACCACGCGTCGGTCGGCAACGTCGACATCCCGTACGTGCTCACGCTCGTCTGGTCCGTGGCGTTCCTGTATTCGTATCTGCGTCGTAACACGGAGGCGCACATCATCATGGCTGCGGCGCTGGCCGGCATGAGCGTGGCGCAGTTCGCCGACCGG
>CAYRAE010000246.1:0-5964 GCA_964422175.1 uncultured Luteitalea sp.
GGCAGGTTCATGGCTGGCCAGCGCCAGGACGAGGCCCACGCACATGACCACCGGGAGAGAGCTTCGTATCATCAGAGGCATGGATACGAAGGCGCGCAAAAAGGTGACAGCTCCCGAGGGCGACGCGAGCCTGATCCGCGCGGCGGCGCAGGGCGACGAAGACGCCATGGAGCGTCTGCTCCTGCGGGCGCAGGGCTTCGCGAAGCGCTACAGCCTGCTCGTGTGCGGCAGGACCGACGAAACCGAAGACGTGGCGCAGGAGGCGCTTGTCAGCACCTACCGCCACGCCGGGGCGATTCGGGATCCCGCGGCGTTCAAGACGTGGCTGTTCCGCACCGTACGCAACGCGTGTCTGCTGAGCCGGCGCAAGCGCGTCGATGAACCCGCGCACATGCTGTCGCTCGACGATCGAGACGGCGATGACAGGCCGAGCGTCGCCGAGCCGACGGCGTCCACACCGACGCCGGAGAGCCTGTTCGACACGGCATCGCAGCGCACCCAGCTGCGGCAGGCTCTCCTGCGCCTGCCCGATGCGCAGCGCGAGATCGTCGTCCTCCGGGATCTCGAAGGGCTGTCGACGCGTGAGGTCGCGGAGATCGTGGGGATCAGCGAAGACAACGTGAAGCAGCGCCTGCACCGCGGCCGCCATGCCCTGCGCGAGATGATCCAGAGCCGGTAGCCCGGACGGCCGGGCCCGGAGGGCCGGCCCTACCTACCGTAGTGGCGGCCCTCGTGGCCGCTCGCGGGCGCTATAATGGTGAGTTTGCGGCAGGTGCCGCGAGGCTTCCCATGATTGCAGTCCACGGTGTCTCCATGCGGTACGGGTCGAAGGTGCTCTTCGACGATGTGACCACGACCTTCTCTGCGGGCCGCCGCTACGGCCTGACCGGACCGAACGGCGCCGGCAAGTCGACGTTCATGAAGCTGTTGACGGGCGATCTCCAGCCTCAGAAGGGATCGGTCATCCGTCCAGCCAAGCTCGGGGTTCTGCGGCAGGACCAGTTCGCCTTCGACGACTATCGCGTGGTCGACACGGTGATCATGGGCAACGCGCGCCTGTGGTCGGCGCTCGAGGAGCGCGATCGACTCTACGAGAAGGCCGACATGACCGACGAGGACGGCATGCGCCTCGGCGAGCTCGAAGGCATCGTGGGTGAAGAGGACGGCTACAGCGCCGAGAGCGACGCCGCGATCCTGCTCGCCGGGCTCGACATCCCCGATGAACTGCACACGCGCACGATGCGTGAGCTGCAGGGTGGCCAGAAGGTGCGCGTCCTGCTCGCGCAGGCGTTGTTCGGCCAGCCACAGGCGCTGCTGCTCGACGAGCCCACGAACCACCTGGACCTCGACTCGATCCACTGGCTCAAGGACTTCCTCGTGCGGTACGAGGGTGCGCTGATCGTGATTTCGCACGATCGCCACTTCCTCAACGCCGTGTGCACCCACATCGCCGACATCGACTACGAGACGATCATCGCCTACACCGGCGGCTACGACGACATGGTCGTCGCCAAGACGCAGATCCGATCGAAGATCGAATCCGACAACGCGCAGCGCGAGAAGAAGATCGCGCAGCTCAACGAGTTCATCGCGCGCTTCTCCGCCGGCACGCGTTCGAGCCAGGTGACCTCGCGCAAGAAGGAAGTGGAACGGCTGCAGACCACCGATCTCGCGCGCTCCAACATCCAGCGCCCGTACATCAAGTTCGCGATCGAACGGCCGTCGGGCAAAGTCGCGCTCGAGTGTAAGGGTGTGTCGAAGTCGTACGAGCACCTCGACGTCGTGCGCGACTTCTCGGCCGTCGTCAATCGCGGCGAGAAGATCGTGATCGTGGGCCGCAACGGCGTGGGCAAGACCACGCTGCTGAAGGCACTGCTGGCCGATGCGCCCGGCGTCGACGCCGATCCCGCGGCGCGCGACGAGGGCACGGTTCGCTGGGGCCACGAAGTGTCTGTGGGCTATTTCTCGCAGGACCACACGGGCGCGATTGCGCACGGCACGACGGCCGTCGAGTGGCTGCACTCGTTCGCGCCCGACGCGCATCGCCAGGACATCCACGGCCTGCTCGGACAGATGCTGTTCAGCGGCGAGGAAGGCCACAAGCCGACGGCTGCCCTTTCGGGTGGCGAGACGGCGCGGCTGCTCTTCTGCCGGCTGATGCTCCAGAAGCCCAACGTCCTCGTCCTCGACGAACCGACGAACCACCTCGACCTCGAGTCGATCAACGCGCTCAACGTCGCGCTCCAGAAGTACGACGGCACCGTGTTCCTTGTCACGCATGACGAGGACCTGATCGAGGAAGTGGGCACGCGCGTGTGGCACCTCACGCACGACCACCTCGAGGACTGGAAGGGCTCGTACGAGGAGTATGTAACCGCCACGCGGGCCTGACGGCATAGAATCCCAGCGTGCCCCACGCGTCAGCGCACGCCCCGGCATCCCGGGTCTCCATCGCCCAGGCGGCGGCGATCACCCTGGTCGTGGCGGCGGTCTACGTCGTCTCCATCAGGTTCTCGGCGTTCTGGGCCAGCGACGGACAGGCGGCAACCCCCATCTTCCCGGGTGTCGGCGCGGCGCTGGGCTGTCTGCTGCTCTTCGGGCGCCAGTACTGGCCGGCCATCCTGCTCGGTCGCGTCATCGCGTTCGCGCTCGACGACACCTGGCGCGGCGCGCCACTCGCGCTGGCCATCAGCGGCACGAATGCCATCACGGCGTGGATCGGCACGTGGCTGCTGATGCGATGGGGACGCCTGGACCTCGGTCTCACGCGTCTGCGCGACGTGCTGTGGCTGGCCGTGGGTGGCGGCCTCGGGTCATCACTGGTCGGCGCGACGCTCGGCGTGACAGCGCTCTCGCTGGCCGGTGAGCTCACGTCGTTCGGCGGTACCTGGCTGCGGTGGTGGCTGGGGAGCGTGGGCGGCGTCCTCGTGGTCACGCCCTTCATGGTCGCGTGGGGTTCGGGGGAACGGTTCCCGCGGTCCTTCGGATACTGGACGCACCTGATCGGCAGCGTGGTCGCGACGTCGGTCGCCGGCCTGTGGGCCTTCTTCTACACCACCGACATCCACGTGGGCACCTGGCTGGTGTTCCCGCTGCTGCTGTGGAGCAGCCTGGCGTTCGGCGTGCGCGGCGCCACGCTGGCCCTGCTGCCAGCCACGATGATTGGTATTGCCGGCACCACGACCGGCACGGGATGGCTCGGCGCCAACGTCGACCCCGGCGTGCGCACCATCCTGCTCCAGCAGTTCGCCATCGCCGCATCGTTCACCTGTCTCGTACTCGCCGTCGTCGCCGACGAACGGCGTGGCGAGCGGGCCGTGCGCGATCGTGAGCAGCGTCTGCAGATGGCGCTTGCTGCCGCGCGATCGTTCGGGTTCGACTTCGACGTGGCGACGGGTCGCGTGACGCGGACCGCCGAGTGCGCGGAGATCCTCGGCCTGGCGCCCGAAGACGCGGAAGGCGGGACGGGAGAGGACTACAAGCGCCTGCTCCACGAAGACGATGTGGCGATCATGGACGCTGCCGAACGGGCACTGTCTCCGCAGTCACCTACCGTGTCCTTCGTGTACCGCGTCCGACGCTCCGACGGCGGTGTCGTCCACCTGCAGGAGACGACGCGCGCCGAGTTCGATGCAGCAGGGCGGATCACGCGGCTGTACGGCGTGGCGATGGACATCACCGATCGCCGGCGGGCCGAGCTCGAACGCGAGAAGCTCCTTGCTCGCGAGCGTGCGGCGCGTCAGGAAGCCGAGCAGGCCACGCTGCTCCGTGACGAATTTCTCGGCACCGTGTCGCACGAGCTGCGCACGCCGCTCAACGCGATTCTGGGATGGACGCAGATTCTGCAGGCAGGACCGCGGACGGCCGACGCCTGGCAGTCGGGTCTGCTCACCATCGCCCGCAACGCGCGGCTGCAGACGCAACTGGTCGACGATCTGCTCGACCTGAGCCGCATGAGTGCCGGACGGCTGCGACTCGACGCGCAGACGGTGGATCTCACGGCAGTGGTTCGCGACGCCGTCCTTGCCGTGACGCCAGCCGCGGCGGCGCGCCAGGTCCAGGTGCAGCAGGACATGCCCGACGCGGGCGCGCTCGTCATGGGCGATCCGGATCGACTGCAGCAGGTGTTCTGGAACCTCCTCGTGAACGCGGTGAAGTTCACCGAGCCCGGCGGAAAGGTGCGCGTCTCGATCGATCAGGCCGACGGGTTCTGGCGCGCGCGCGTCAGCGACACGGGCCAGGGCATCGCGCCAGAGTTCCTCCCGCATGTCTTCGATCGGTTCAGGCAGGCCGACGGCTCGACCACCCGCCGCCACAACGGGCTCGGCATCGGTCTCTCGCTGGTGCGCCAACTCGTGGAGATGCACGGCGGCACCGTGCAGGCGGCCAGTGGTGGTCAGGGCCATGGCGCGACGTTCACCGTCCACCTGCCCGTTTCGCCGGACGCCCGCAGATCGCTGGACGCGCCCGACGTCGCCGCACCGGCCAGCGCCGTCTCGACCCCTGCCACCGGTCTCACGGTGCTCGTGGTCGACGACGATGCCGACGCTCGCGACGTGGCGCGCGTGTTCCTGCAGGACGCGGGAGCGCGTGTCATCACCGCCGCCGACGCCGACGATGGACTGCGCCTCATACGTGACGAACGCCCCGACGTGGTCGTGGCCGACATCGGCATGCCGGGGACCGACGGCTTCACGTTCATCAGGAACGTGCGGGGCCTGCCGGATGACGAAGGCGCCGACACGCCGGCGGTGGCGCTGACGGCACTCGTGCGCGATGAGGACAAGCGCCGCGTGCTCGACGCCGGTTACCACTCACACCTCGCCAAGCCGGTCTCGTGCGAAGCGCTGGTGGCCGCGGTCAGGCACCTGCACCATCGACGGCACCAGGTGTAGCTGGTGCGCGCGTCAGCGCGCGCGCCGCCCGAGCTTGACGACGATGTCGAACTCGGCCTTCACGACAGGCTGCACGGACAGCCGGCTTCCCTTCCGCGTCACCATCATGTCTTCGAGCCCCGGCGTCTGCTTCAGCGTGTCGAGCGACACCGTCGCCGGGAAGCGTTCGACGAACCCGATGTCCACCATGAACCACGTCGGATCGTCGGCCCGGCTGCCTTCCTCGAAGTACGTGTGCCCTTTCGTCCACGACGTGTGATCCGGATAGCCGGCGCGCACGATCTCGGCAAGGCCCGTCACGCCCGACGGAGTCGCGTTTGACGCGTAGAAGAGGACCTTGTCGCCCACCTGCATCTGGTCGCGCATGAAGTTGCGCGCCTGATAGTTGCGCACGCCTTCCCAACTCGTCCGGCCGTCGCGTTCGAGATCGTCGATCGTGTATGCCGCCGGTTCACACTTCATCAGCCAGTAACGTCGTGCCATATGCATCGCGTCGAGTGCCCCCCGCATCGCGGTGGTCGCCCGCCTCCGTAGGAGCACTCCATTGCGGGTGCCCGATTCTCGTGACGCGCGCGTCAGCGTTCGTAGTACCGCCGATACATGCCCCGGCGGAACAGCCAGCCGCCGAGCGGCCCCAGCCAGCGCAGCACGTAGTACATGTGGCGCAGATCGATCATCTCGATCAGGTTGCCGTCGAAGTCGCGGACGAAGAAGAACCAGTGCCCGCGCGGCGATTGCTCAGGCTGGCTCACGATCTCCAGCCCCTTCGCCTTCAGGTGATCGTGCCACCTGTGGATGCCACGCACTTCGAAGCTGAAGTGCGTCTGCCCGATGCGGTTCCACGGAATGCGCTCGGGCGGCAGCGTGGGCTCGAATCCGAAGATCTCGAGCGTGGCGCCACCCGGCACACGAATCCACCCGATCTTGCAGCGCGGCGACTCGTGGTCGAGCCCCACGCCGAAGAAGCTGCGCACGCGCTCCGGCGGCGCATCGGACACGCCGACGACAGGACATCCGAACACATCGGCGTACACCTGCACGAACCGCGAGAAATCCGACACGGTGATGC
>CAYRAE010000247.1:0-5931 GCA_964422175.1 uncultured Luteitalea sp.
ACCGACGCGGACGTTGCGTTCGCCTGTCGCCGACGTGATCTGCATGAAGTTGGCACCCGTCACGCTGGCGTTCGGGTTGTTGAACTGCGGCGTGTTCGTGAGGTTGAAGGCCTCGACGCGCGCTTCCAGACGACGACGGCCCACCTGGAAGCCGCGGAAGACCGACAGGTCGAGACGCGTCGAGCGCGGGCCGCGCACGCTGTTGCGGCCGGTGTTGCCGTACCGCGCCTCGGTCACCGTCGCCCACGCCGACGGATCGTAATAGTTCACGCCGGGGCCGATGTCGCCGACCTTGCGAATCTCGCCCACGACGTCCGCCGTCTGTGTGTTGCCCGGGGCGTTGAGCGACGTCGCGGATGTCGTGACGGTGAACGGCGATCCCGAGTAGCGAGCGAAGATGCCGTTGATCTGCCAGTTGCGGATGACCGACGCCAACAGTCCCGAGCGCTCGCGGCCGAACGGCAGCTCGTACACGAAGCCCATCTGGAAGACGTGCGGCCTGTCGAAGCCCGCCAACGCGTAATTGCGCTCGAACGTATCGGCCGTGTTCCACGACAGGCCCGCCCACCCATCGTCATCGGTCATGTTCATCGCCTTGGCGAACGTGTACGCGCCCTTCAGGAGCAGCCCGTTCTTGAACGGACGGTTCACCGCGAGCTGGAGCGAGTGGTAGTTGGAGCGCGTGATACCGCCGAACCACTGGATCGACGCCTGGTGGCCGAACTGCGCGAAGTACGGCCGGCCCGCCGCGCCGCGCCCGGGTTCACCGGAGTTGATGTCCTGATAGGCGAACCCGCGGTCGGTGCGCGTGCCGACGTACGCAGTGCTCAGCGAGATGTCGAGTGGCAGGCGGCGTTCGACCGTCACGTTCCACGACTGCACGTAGCCGCGATCGATGTTGTTCGGGTCGGGCGAGCGCATCAGCACGTTGGAGGGCAACGGCGTGCGGCCGCTCGACGTGTCGGGGATCGGAATCTCGGGGATGCCGTCCTCGAGGCGGCCGTATGGCACGAAGTTGTCGAGAGTCGCGTAATCGGCCGCGATGGTGAGTGGGTAGAAGCCACGGAACGGCCGCGCGAACGGCTGCGGGTTGTACGTCACGCCGAAACCGGTCCGGAACACCGTGTCATCGTCGACACGCCAGGCCATGCCCACGCGCGGCGCGAAGAGTCCCTTGCTGACCTTGATGCCGAGGTCGTCGGCATTGCCGCCCACGCCACCGAGGAGGACTTCCATCGTGTTCAGGTCGAGCAGTTCGATGCCGCGTCCGTCGCGCATCATCAGCGGGTAGTACTCCCAGCGAAGCCCCGCATTGATGGTGACCTTCGAGTTCACCTGCCAGCGGTCGCGCACGTACAGCCCGAACTGCCACTCGCGCGCGGTCATCAGCTCGTTCTGGATGCTCTTGCCGACCACCGTGGGCAGGCCGAGCAGGAACGCCGCGTACTGGTTGTACAGGGTCGGTGCGGCACCGCCGCGCAGCGCCGTCGGTCCACCGCCGAACGTGATGCCGCCGCGCGGGCCGGCGCCCACTTCAGGCTGCCAGTGATTGAGCCACAGGCGTGCGGCTTCTCCGCCGAACCGCAGTTCGTGCCGTCCGCGCAGCATCGTCAGGTTGCCCGACATCGAGAAGCTGCCGTCGTCGCGCTTCATCGGATACCACGAACGGCTCTCGCCGATTGTCGAGAGTCCCGTCGCGAACCAGGGGAACCCGCTCTGGCGCTCGTCGGGGCCGTTCGTCCCGGGAATGCCCAGCTCGTCGAGGCCGTAGTTGACGCCGTAGTCGGGTGGCCTGAAGTCCTGCTTGTACGTGTTGAAGCCGATCGTGCCGTCGAGGATCGTTGTCGGCGTGAGCGTGTACGTCTGGCCGATCGAGGTGAGCACCGACAGCGTGTCGCCGCGGCCCTTGCCCTCGAACCCGAACCGCGCGAGGTTCTGGCTGAGCGCGTCCATCACGCTCACCTTGCCCCACACCTGATGGGCCGCCGACCGGTTCCAGTTCAACTTGACGTCGTAGTTGTTGCGATCGAGGTTCGCCTCGAAGTCCTGCACGTAGTTGCGTGCGAGACCCGGCAGGTTGGGACGTGGGTAGTACTCCTGCAGGCGCAGCGCGGACTGGCTGAGTCGATTGGCGGGAATGACGTTGTTGGCGAACGCCTGGCGGTTGGCGCCGTTGGCCGCACCGGTCGCCGGATCGTAGATGACGTTGCTCACCTCGCCGAAGTCGCCGGCGCGCATCCGCTCTGTCGGGACGTTGAAGAACGAGAACGTGGTCTCGCGCTCGAACATGCCTTCCCACGACGCGAAGTAGAACAGCTTGTTCCTGCGCACGGGGCCGCCGAGCGTGCCGCCGACGATCGTCCGCGACATGTCAGGCTTGGACGGCGCGAAGTATGGCCGCGCGTTCAGCCCGTCGTATCCATGGAAGCCGAACGCGGATCCTTTCAGGTCGTTGGTGCCCGACTTGGTCACCACCGTCACGGCCGCGCCGCCGGCCATGCCCTGATCGGCGTCGAAGCTGCTCGTCGAGATCGCCACGGTGTCGATCGTCTCGGCAGGAGGCACGTATCCGAGGTGATGCGTGAGCCAGACGTTCATGTTCACCTGGCCATCGAGCTTCGTGCCATTGTTGTTGGAGTTGGTGCCGTTGACCACCGAGCGAAGCGACTTGCCCGGCGTGTCGTTCGTGTTGGCACCGACCGGCGGCGTGGCACCGGGTACGAGGTTCATCAAACTCTGGAAGTTGCGATACGCCGGCAGCGGCATGTCGACGATGTCGCGCGAGCGGAGCTCGACGCGCGTGTCCGACTTGTCGGTCTGCAGCACCGCCGCATCCGCCGCAACGGTCACCGACTCCGTGAGATCGCCCACGAGCAGCACGACGTCGACACGCACCACGGTGCCCGCCGTGACGGGGACACCCGTGCGCGTGATCTCGCGGAAGCCCTGGAGCGACGCGACGATGTCATACGTGCCTGGCAGGACATTCGCGACCGTGTACGTGCCCGTGTCGCTCGAAACCGTCGTGAGCGTGAGTCCGGTCTCCGCGCTCTTGACGGTGATCGACACGCCCGGCACGTGGCTCTGTGATTCATCGACGATGGTACCGACGACGCTCCCGTAGAGCGTCTGCGCACCTGCCGCACGCGGCAGGACGGTGAGGCAGCAACACAACGCCAGAACCGTCATGAGTCCGGTGACGCGTGTTCGTCCGAGACGAGGCCATGCATTCACGTTCATATGGTCCTCCTGCGAAAGGACGTCAGGACGCCCGACGTCCGTACGTGTACGTGCCGATGGTGGTGCCGTCGAGTTTCCGCATGACCACGGCGAGCGTGTCGCGTGTCGCGTCAGCGGTGATGAGAGTGGCGGAGGCTTCCTGCGGACCGCCGCCGGTGAGCTGACCGAAGGGACGCGTGGCATCGGGCTCCATGTACGCGTAGCGGTGCGTGTGGCCCGTGATGAGCAGGTCCACCCGTCCGTCAACGAGAGCCGCGTGCCACTTCGCGCGCGCGTCGGCGCCGCCATGTCCCTGCCTGTCGTTCGTGCTGTAGAGCGGGATGTGCGCCACCACCACGCGGAACGGCGCCTGCCTGATGTGGTCCTTGCGCAGTTCGGCGGCCAGCCACGCCGCCTGTGTCGTACGGAGATCGTCGAACGCACCGAGACCGGCGTAGACGGGATGGTCGTCTGGCTTGTCTTCGCCCGTATCCAGCACGATGAAGGCGACAGGGCCCTGGCGGAACGAGTAGTGGTAGCGGCCGCCCGGCGCTTCCACGAACCTGCCGAGCGCGCGCGCCTGCGCACCACGGACGTCGTGGTTGCCGCGCGAGAAGTACACGGGCGTGCGCGTGGCGTACGCCATCTGCGCCGGGTACAGGAGCTGTTCGGCGAGCTGCTGTTCGCTGGCGACGTCGTTGAACATGTCGCCGTTCCAGAACAGGAGATCGGAAGACTCGTCCTGCAGGCGTGTGAACAGTGCCTTGACGGTGCCGAGGTTCTCGTGTGTGTCGTTGATGACGGCGAAGCGCACGCGATCGCCTTTGCCCTCGTCGGCCGTCGTGAAGTGATGTGTTGCGCTCTCGAAGGGCCGTCCGCGCCGGATGTCGTACGGCCCCATGAATGCGATGGGCACGCTCACGGTGCGATAGAAGTACGTCGTGCCGGGGTTCAGCCCGTCGATCCTGACCTTGTGGACGAAGGCGTCGAGCGGCCGCAGGCCCTCGTCGGTCCCGAACGCGACCTGACCCAGCTTCTCCGTCTCCCCGTATTCGATCCAGCCCGTGCTGGTGTCGTTGACGGCCCAGGCCACGGCGGCGGACGTGCCCATCGGGCACTGCACCACAGGCGCGCCGAGCGTGCGGAAGTTCTCTGGAGGTTTGGCGACCCCTTGCCCCAGGGCGGGATGCCCCACAAGGCCGAGCAAGCCGGCGACAGGTCCGGACTGCAGGAAGCGGCGACGATGGAGGAACACGATCGAGCCCTCCGCGAACCACCCGCACAGGCAGTCTCGTCGCGAGAGACGAGATCACCTCGGGCTTTCGGTGCGCGGCACCGCGAATCGGCGTCAGGCGCACCCGGCGAGTGTCGCGTGTGCGCAGCAGCCTACGCCGACGCGGACCCATCTGCAAGGGTACGCTTACGGTTCAGCTTGAAACAGGATGAGGAGAAAGGAGGACGAAGGGGCCGGGCTCGGAGAGCCGGCCCTACCTTCTACGGCGCCAGGGTCGGCCCTACCCACTGCTGCAGTAGGTAGGGTCGGCTCTCCGGGCCCGACCGAAGAGCGACAGGTGGCCCGGCCGCTCGGGTGTTATTCGTCGCCGAACGTGATGCCGAGCGACTTCGCGGTGCGGACGACGTCGCCGTCGGCCGGGACGAGGCGCATCTTGCCGCCGACGTCGGCGAGCGGGACGGAGCCGATTTCCGGAGGATGGAACGCGACCATGCGGTCGCTCTGTCCCTTGACGAGCAGTTCGACGGCCATCGCGCCGAAGCGCGTGGCCAGCATGCGGTCGAAGCTGGTGGGCGACCCGCCGCGCTGCAGATGTCCGAGCACCACGGTGCGCGTCTCCTTGCCCGTGAGCTTCTCGAGCTCCGACGCCACACGATGCCCCACGCCACCGAGGCGTTCGACGTAGCCGCCGTCGGCGGCCTTCACGAGCGACACCTTCCCGCCCTTGGGCACGGCCCCTTCGGCCACGACCACGATGCTGAACTTCGCGCCATAGGCGTCCCGCTGCTTGATGCGGTCCGCGATGTGGTCGATGTCGTACGGGATCTCCGGGATCATGATGACGTCAGCGCCGCCGGCCACGCCCGAGTAGAGCGCGATCCAGCCGGCGTACCGTCCCATCACCTCCACCACCATCACCCGCTGGTGCGCCTGCGCCGTGGTGTGCAGGCGATCGATCGCGTCGGTGGCGAAGGTCACCGCCGTGTCGAATCCGAAGCAGTTCGTGGTCCCGACGATGTCGTTGTCGATGGTCTTGGGCACGCCGATGATCGGCATGCCCTTCTTGCTGAACTCGTGGGCGATCGAGAGCGTTCCGTCGCCGCCGATGACGACGATGCCGTCGATCTGCAGCTTGTAGAACATCTCCATGCAGCGGTCGGAGTAGTCGCGCGGCCCATCGGAGGTCGCGATCGGCTTGAGGAACGGGTTCCCGCGGTTGACGGTACCGAGGATCGTGCCGCCGAGGCGCAGGATGCCCGTGACGTCGCGCGGGGTGAGCACGGCGTGACGGTTCGTCTCGAGGAGTCCGTCGAAGCTGTTCTCGAGGCCGAGGCACTCGATCCCGTGGTTGTAGGACGCTTTGACCACAGCGCGGATGACCGCGTTCAGGCCGGGGGCATCGCCGCCACCGGTGAGTACACCAATCCGACGGACCTTGCTCATACGAAGACTTCAATCCTCTGGGGAAGACAGGATGT
>CAYRAE010000248.1:0-5917 GCA_964422175.1 uncultured Luteitalea sp.
CGGCCGTCAGTGCGCTCGCAGCGGCGGGACGCGGGCGTGCCAGCGGAGGTAGCGGCCCATCGTCGAGACGTCGAGGACGTCGAAGCCGACGGCCTCGAGTTCGCCCTTCCATTGCCCCGGGTCGACAGGCGCGAACGTGTCGCCGAGATGGAAGAGACGCAACCCGACCGTCCACAACGCGTCGCATCCCGCGAAGCTCCCGCCCGGGCGCAGCACGCGCCGTACCTCGGACACCAGCGCGCGCTGACGCGTGAGGCCGGGCAGGTGGTGCACCATCGTGAACGCCGCGACGGAAGCGAACGCGCCGTTCACGAACGGCAGCGCCGCGGCGTCAGCGGTTATCGCAGGGACTTGTGTGTCGGGCAGACCACCCGACGTCAACGGCGTGCCGACGCGCGCTCTGAGCCGTCGCAGCGCATGTGCGTCGAGGTCGACCGCCGTGATCCGTGCGACACGCCGGCGCAGGTGCGTGGTCACCGTACCGGCGCCGGCTCCCAGTTCGAGCAGCGACTCCCCCAGGGACACCCGCGCGAGCGTCCACTCCAGCAGTTCGTGTTCGACGGTGCGGGCCCAGTGCTCCGAGTTGCAGTACCACGCGTGCAGCCGGTTCATGACAGGGCAATCATGCCTCGACTATCGGCCGGCGGCCGTCGGCCTTCGGCCTTCGAGCGGCATTCCCCGCATTCCCGGCGTCGCGGCATCGCGGCATTTCAGCTGTAGATCTTCTCCCCCGCGCGGATCGGCACCTTCAGGACGTTCTGGGCCGGCGGAGTCGGGCACGTGGTGTACGGGTTGTACGCGCACGGCGGATTGTAGGCCTTGTTGAAGTCGATCACGTACCGACCGTCGCCCGTGGGTTCCGCGTACGCGAATCGCGTGCCGTAGGTCTCGCGGCCCACGCCCGCGTCCCTGAAGATCAGCTGCAGGCGCCCCTTGCCGGCCGTGAACGCCAGAAGCCGCACCTTCTGCCCGCCGAACGAGAACTCCAGCGTGCCAGGGGCCTTGTACGACTCGGGATCGCCGAGCACGTTGCGCACCTCGATGGTCTTCGGTTCCTCGAAGGTCTTCAGCGTGGCGACGACGCGCGCCTCGTCGGCGGCCGGGTACCACCTGGTGCCCTGGAAGCCCGTGCGGATCGGCGACTCGGGATCGCGCACGCGCAACGCCAGTCGCGGTCCGCTGCGGTGCAGGTGGAACTGCACGCCCTGCCCCACGCTCACGCGATCGGCGGGCCTGCCCGGCGCGCCATTCACGCCAGGCTGGTTCCCGCGAAGCGCGATCGTCGTCGTCGACACGGGCTCTCCGTTGACCGTCGCCGTGACACCCGGTGTCAGCTGGAGGGTGACCCCCTCCGCCGTCACCTCGAGCCGTCCCACGTTCGACGGCGCATGCCCCGCCGGCAGGACGATGTCGCTCGATGGATCGCCGCCGATCGTGTGAGAGCCCTCGGGCAGGAACGCCAGGCCCGCCACGCTCAGCCAGCCGTACTCGGCGCGCAGGTTCGTGTCGTACTGCTCACGCCAGGCGGCCACGTCGGCAGGCGGGACGGCGGGAGCCGCTTCGGCTGTCGTGACAGCCGGGGGCGCGGGCGATGCGGCCGCGGCAGGACGTGTGAAGCGGGCAGCGGCGACGGCGCCCGAGGTGACAACGGCGAAGACGGCAAGCCAGGTGAAGGAAGTACGCATCGAACCATCCGGACGTCGGTCCCTGCACGCCAGGCGCGCGGGACGGACATCGAGCCCCTGCGCATGACGCGGGGCGAACCCATGAGCGAACGCGGCCAGGCCGGCGTTCAGAATCCGTGAGGTGGAGGAAGCGGGATCAACAACAACAGGCGCAGCGCCGGGCGGCGCTGGCACACATCGACGGCACGCGAGGCGAGGGCGTCGAGAACATGCTCATGACGGTACCGCGCAGCCGCCGCGCCCCGCAAGACGTATGACGCACTCGCGCTCAACGGGCGGCCACGCCGCTACGGAGGGCAGGCAGGGGCCGCCTCTACAATGGTGTGTGGCTGCCCTGCTCGGCGACCTGATTCCGCGCCCCGGCGACGTCTCTCCCGACACGCTCCTCGACAGATTCCTCGCGTACGCGTCCGACCGGATGCTCACGCTCTATCCGGCGCAGGAAGAGGCGATACTCGCCCTGCTCGACGGCCAGAACGTGATCCTCAACACGCCGACGGGCTCCGGCAAGTCACTGGTCGCCTCGGCACTGCTCTTCGCGGCCATCGCACGCGGCGAGCGCGCCGTCTACACCTGCCCCATCAAGGCACTCGTCAACGAGCGCTGGATGGATCTCTGTCGCGAGTTCGGTCCCGAGTACGTGGGCCTGTCGACCGGAGATGCCACCGTCAATCGCGACGCGCCCATCCTCTGCTGCACCGCGGAGATCCTCGCCAACATGGCGCTGCGCGAAGGCGCCGACGCGCTGGTCGACCACGTGGTGATGGACGAATTCCACTACTACGCGGACCGCGATCGCGGCGTCGCCTGGCAGACGCCGCTGCTCACGCTGCCGCAGGCGCGCTTCCTCCTGATGTCGGCCACGCTCGGCGACACAGCGCCCTTCGAGCGCGCGCTCACGGCGCTCAACGGCCTCCCGACCGCCACGATCAAGTCTGCCGTCAGGCCGGTGCCCCTCGAGTTCACCTACGCCGAAGTGCCGCTGGCTCACACGATCGAGACGCTCGTGGCGCAAGGGCGCACGCCGGCCTACGTGGTGCACTTCACGCAGGCCGACGCGGCAGGCAGCGCGCAGGACTTCACGAGCCTGAAGATCTGCACGCGCGAGCAGAAGGCCGAGATCGCCGACCGCATCGCCACGTTCGACTTCTCGAGCCCGTACGGCGGATCGGTACGCAAATGGTTACGCCATGGCATCGGCCTGCACCATGCCGGCCTGCTGCCGAAGTATCGCGTGCTGGTGGAACAGCTCGCGCAGCGCGGCCTGCTCCACGTGATCTGCGGCACCGACACGCTCGGCGCCGGCATCAACGTGCCGATCCGCACCGTCGTCTTCACGCGGCTATGCAAGTTCGACGGCCAGAAGACCACGCACCTCACGGCGCGCGATTTCCACCAGATCGCCGGCCGCGCCGGCCGCAAGGGCTTCGACGACCGCGGCTTCGTGGTGGTGCAGGCGCCCGAACACGTCATCGAGAACCTTCGGCTCAGCGAGAAGGCGGCGCGTGACGGACGCCGCGTGGTGAAGCGCAAACCGCCCGAGCACAACTACGTCCACTGGGACGAGAACACGCTCACCCGCCTGATCGGCGCGGCGCCCGAGTCCCTCGTCTCGCGGTTCCACGTCACGCACGGCATGCTGCTCAACGTCCTGAGCCGCCGGAGCGACGGCGCACGCGCGATGCGGCAGCTCATTCGTGACAGTCACGAGTCCGACGCCGCCAAGGCCACGCACCGCCGGCGCGCCTGGCAGTTGTTCCGCGCGCTCGCCGAGCGCGGCATCGTCGAGATCGTGCCGCGCACGGCCGAAGGATCGCGCGTACGGGTGAACGTGGACCTGCAGGACGACTTCTCGATGAACCAGGCGTTGTCGCTCTACCTGATCGAGACGCTGCCGCTGCTCGATACCCACGCGCCCACCCACGCGCTCGACGTGCTCACGCTCGTCGAGTCGATCGTCGAGAATCCGGAGCTCATCCTCCGGCGACAGCTCGATCGCGTGAAGGACCGCGCCATCGCGCAGATGAAGGCCGACGGCATGGAGTACGAGCAGCGCATGGAGGAACTCGAGAAGCTCGAATACCCCAAACCGCTGCGCGACTTCGTCTACGACACGTTCAACGCGTTCGCCGACAGGCATCCGTGGGTCGGCGAGGAGAACATCAAGCCGAAGTCCATCGCGCGCGAGATGGTCGAGACGTATGCATCGTTCGCCGAATACGTGATGGCGTACGACCTCGAACGCTCGGAGGGCCTGCTGCTGCGCCACCTGTCGAGCGTGTACAAGGTACTGAGCCAGACGGTGCCCGACGGCGCCAAGACCGACGAGGTGCTCGACATCGAGTGGTACCTGCGCACGCTCGTGCGCGGCGTGGATGCGAGCCTGGCCGACGAATGGGAGCGCATGCGCGATCCCGACTACGTGCCGGTCGGCGGCAGCGGACGTGCGGCCCTCGACGCGCGGCCGCCGCAGGCCGTCGCCTATGACATCACCACCGACACGCGTGCGTTCGGTGCGGCACTCCGCAGCCGGATCTTCACGGTCCTCAAGGCATGGTCGCGCGCCGATGCAGACGCGCTGCGCGCGGCGCTCGGTCTCGCGTCAGGCGATGAGGGTATCGACGAGTGGTCGACCGCACGACTGCGCGCCACGCTCGATGCGTTCGTCGCCGAGCACGGCCAGCTCCGGTTCGATCCCGAGGCGCGCAACGCGAGACACACGCACGTCGATGCCCGTCATGACGAGGCACACCCGCGCGTGCTGCAGATGCTGGTGGATCAGGAAGGTCTGAACGACTGGGTCGCCGAATTCAGCGTCGACATCGCCGTCTCACGCACACGACAGGAGCCCGTCCTCACGCTCGTGAGGATCGGGAGGTTGGCGGAATGAAGCCAGACCGGCAACGGGCAACAGGCGACCGGCAACCGGAAGGCTCCGGCGAGATGGGTATCCCATCCCGTTGCCGGTTGCCGGTTGCCGGTTGCCGGTTGCCGGTCCCTTCTTCAGCTTCCCGGCTGTGGGACGTAGCGCAGGTACGGCTTCTCGGCGCGCCAGCCGTTCGGGTAGAGCGTCTTCGCTTCCTCGTCAGACACGGCGGGAACGATGATCACTTCATCGCCGGGCTGCCAGTCGGCCGGTGTCGACACGCGATGCGCGGCGGTGAGCTGGAGCGCGTCGATGATGCGCAGAATCTCCGGGAAGCTGCGGCCGGCCACCATCGGGTACGACAGCACTACCTTGATCTTCTTGTCCGGACCGATCACGTAGACGTTGCGCACGGTGGCGTTGTCGGCCGCGGTGCGGCCCTCGCACGTCTCGCCCGCGTCGGCCGGCAGCATCCCGTACAACTTCGACACCGAGAGCGCGGGGTCGCCGATCATCGGGAAGTCGGGCTCCGCGCCCTGCGTCTCGGCGATGTCCTTGCTCCACAGCGCGTGCCGCTCGACGGGATCGACGCTCAGGCCCAGCACCTTCACGTTGCGTCTCGCGAACTCGTCCTTCAACCGCGCGACGGCACCAAGCTCGGTGGTACAGACAGGCGTGAAGTCCTTCGGGTGCGAGAACAACACGCCCCACGCGTCGCCGAGCCACTCGTGAAAGCGAATCGGCCCCTGCGTCGTGGTGGCTTCGAAATCTGGTGCGGCGCTGTTGATGGGCAACGGACCTGACATTGCGCGTCTTCCTCCTCGCCGGCGCGCGTGAGTGCGCACGTGGCATCGTCTCCGATTCTCCGAGCCACGCGTCGCGAGCGTCAACGACGAGTTGCGACATGTTGGTCGCCAACGCAAGACGGGCGTGAGCGGCACCTGCCACTCACGCCCGTGTCCTGACTGCCAGGTCGGGCCCGGCGCCTGTCGCGCCGTAGCCCGGAAGGCGAAGGCGGATCAGTTGACCGTCGGTTCCGGCTCCGGCTTCGGCGTCGACTTCCTGAGTCCCTGAATCTGGAGGCCCGTGGCCAGTTCGGGAGCCGGCTCCTTCAGCACGTGCTGGCGGTAGAGCGCCGCCATCTTGTCGTGCTCGGCCTTCTTCTTCGCTTCGTCGCGCGCCCGCAGCTTCTCTTCACGCGCGTTCTTCGCCACGCCGGCCTCGTCTAGGTCGGTCTGGCGGCCCTTGGCCACGGCTTCGGCGTCGAGCACGAGCGAGTGCTCGGCGGTGCCGAGGCTCACCGTCTTGCCACCGGCGAAGATCTCGTGACGGCCGTGCTCCTCGTACCACTTGGTGAGCGTGGCCG
>CAYRAE010000249.1:0-5904 GCA_964422175.1 uncultured Luteitalea sp.
TCGGCGGCGCGACGGATGTAGGTGATGACGCTGTTCTCGTTGTCGTTGCAGTCGATCCACTGGAAGCCCGACGGATCGTAGTCGCGTTGATACAGCGCCGGCTGCGCCCTGTAGAGATGGACGAGATCGCTGACGAATTGCAGGATGCCGTCGTGCGGCGGCGACGCGAGGAGGAACCACGGCAGCGATTCGGCGTGGTTCCATTCACGCCATTGCCCGAACTCGCATCCCTGGAACAGCAGCTTCTTGCCCGGGTGCGTGAACATGTAGCCGTACAACGCGCGCAGGTTGGCGGCCTTCTGCCACGAGTCGCCGGGCATCTTGTCGATGAGCGACCGCTTCCCGTGTACCACCTCGTCGTGCGAGAACGGCAGGATGAAGTTCTCGTTGTACGCATACAGCATCGAGAACGTCAGGTGCGTGTGCTCCCAGCGGCGATAGACGGCGTCCTTGGACATGTAGGTCAGGATGTCGTGCATCCAGCCCATGTTCCACTTGTAGGTGAACCCCAACCCGCCGAGATGGACCGGACGGCTCACGCCAGGCCACGCCGTGGACTCCTCGGCGATGGTGACCACGCCGGGGTGTTTTTCGTGCACGATCGCGTTCAGGTGCTGCATGAACGAGACCGCGTCGAGGTTCTCGCGCCCGCCGTACTGATTGGGCACCCACTCGCCTCCCTCACGCGAGTAGTCGAGATACAGCATCGACGCCACCGCGTCCACGCGCAGGCCGTCGAGGTGGAAGTCCTCGATCCACGCGAGCGCGCTCGCCGTGAGGAAGTTGCGCACCTCGTTGCGGCCGTAGTTGAAGATCAGCGTGCCCCAGTCGCGATGCTCGCCCTGCCGCGGATCCTCGTGCTCGTAGAGCGAGGTGCCGTCGAAGCGCGCGAGACCGTGCGCGTCCTTCGGAAAGTGGCCGGGCACCCAGTCGAGGATCACGCCGATGCCGGCACCGTGCAGCGCGTCGACGAACGCGCGGAAGTCGTCGGGCGATCCGAACCGGCTTGTCGGCGCGAAGAACCCCGTCACCTGATAGCCCCACGACCCGTCGTAGGGGAACTCCAGCACGGGCAGCAATTCGACGTGCGTGAAGCCGAGACGTTGCACGTGCGCGATGAGGCGCTCCGCGAGTTGTTGATATGTAAGGAACTCGCCACGTTCGCCACGCGCCCACGAGCCGAGGTGCACCTCGTAGATCGCCATCGGCTGATCGAGTCCCTCACGCCGTGCCGTGCGCGCCTCCAGCCACGCATCGTCGGCCCACGCGTAGCGGCTCTCCTCGCAGACGACAGACGCCGTATCCGGCGGCACTTCGCTCGCTGCCGCGCAGGGATCGGCCTTCAAGAACGGCGGACCGCCCACGTTCGAGGCGATCTCGAACTTGTACCGGGCGCCGGCGCCCACGCCCGGCACGAACAGCTCCCACACCCCCTGCGGCAGACGCTGACGCATCGGATGCACGCGTCCGTCCCACGCGTTCCAGTCGCCCACCACGCTCACCCGTCGCGCGTTCGGTGCCCACACCGCGAACCGCGTCCCCGCCACGCCATCGACGATGGTGGGATGCGCGCCGAGGGCGCGGTGCAGATCCTGATGACGCCCTTCGCCGATCAGGTACAGGTCGAGGTCGCCGAGCAGCAGGCCGAACCGGTAGGGATCGTCGATCGTCGTGACGAGGCCGCTGTCGCGCCACGTCACCTCGAAGCGATAGGGCACGCTCGTGGGCTGGCCGTCGAGGGTCGCCTCGAAGATGCCGTCCGGGTGCCGCACCGTCATCGGATGCATCGCCGCGGGCGTGCCGCCGACGATGAGGCGCACCGCCGACGCGCGCGGCAGGAACGTGCGGACGACGAGCGAGCCGTGCTCGACGTGCGGCCCGAGTACGGCGAATGGATCGCCGTGCGTGGCGTTGAGGACGGATCGCAGGGCTGGATCGAGCAGGCTCACGAGAAAGGCTCCGACGTGGCGGCAGGCCGGCGCGTCGACGCCCACCAGGGATCGCGCTCGGCCTCCTCGGGATGGTCGCCAGGGCCGCCCACGGACGTGAGCCCCTGCGCGTCGTACACGGGGCACCAGCCCGCGGCGGCTGTCAGGGCGAGACCGATTGCCGCGAGGCGCACCGGCACCCGGATCGGCCACGGCACGCCATGGGTCGCGGCCAGCGTCAGGCCGGCTCCCACCAGACGCAGCGCGCGTTCGAGATCGCCCACGTTCTGTCCGTGCTCGAACGCGTACACGGTGGACGGGGCCAGGCGGCCCTGGTCTTCGAGCGCCGACACGAGGTCGGCGTTGGACGGCTCCACCAGCACGCGTGTCCCGATGCGCACGACAGGCGTGCGCAGCGCACCGCCCGTCAGGCTCGTGACCTCGGCCTGGGCATCGGCGTCCTGATCCACGTCACGCATGCGGAACGCGACGCGCAACCGACGCAGGCACCGCATCGTGCGTGCGGTATCCACGCACCAGGCGGCTCCAAGGACCTCCACGAGCGATGAGACATCGGTCATGACCGGGCCACGCTATCGGACTGGGCAACCGGCGTCAATCGCCACGCGTCAGCGTCACGGTCCTGCCCGTCTTCGCGCTCTCGCGCGCCGCGTCGAGGATCTCGGAGACGATCATGTTGTTGGCCAGCGAGGTGGGGCCTGCCGGCACGAGCCTGCCGCGCACCACGGCGGTCAGGTAGTTGAGCGCGTTCTCCTCGTCGGCAGGCCAGTCCTCGACCGGCGTCTCGGCCACGGGCTTGCCGCGCATCTTCGTACGGAGCGCGTTGCCGCCCGTCGCCCACGCCGCAGCGCTCTCGGTGTAGACCTCGAGATCCTTGCGATGATCCGGCCAGTTCCACGACCCCTCGATGACGACCTGCGCGTCGGGGTACTCGAGGAGGATGGTCGCCTCATCGTCCACGCGCGGGTAGACGGCGGGCTTCAGCGTCTGCGTCACGGCCGTCACGCGCAGCGGGCGCGCGTTGTCGAGCAGCCACGTCGCGATGTTGGCGCCGTAGCAGCCGAAGTCGTAGAGCGCGCCGCCGCCGTTGCGCACCGGATCGGACAACCAGTCGAGGAACTCCGGCTGCACGCCGATTTCCTTCGGTCCGAAGTGGCCGTCCATCGCGACGATCTTCCGGATGCGGCCGCCCGTCTTCTCCTCGTGCATCAGCCGCCAGATCGCGCGATGGCTCCGGTACCAGGTGGTCTCGTAGTTGACGAGCACGTGGATGCGTCCGCGCGAGGCCGCCTGTTCGATCGCCTGCGCATGCGCCATCGAGACGGCAAGCGGCTTCTCGACCATCACGTGGACGCCGTGCCTGGCCGCCGCCTCGATGACCGTCAGATGGTCGAACGTGTTCGTGTACACGACGAGCGCTTCGGGACGCGTCGTGGCGAGGAGACGCTCGATGTCGTCGAACATCTTCGCGGGCTCGATCCCGTATCGTTCGGCGAACGCGGCACGCAGCGTGGCATCGGCGTCGTACACGCCGACCAGCGCGATGTCCGTGCGCTTCACCATCGCGTTCATGTGGCCGCGCACGTGTCCGTGCACGAGGCCGGCGATGGCGAGACGGAGTGGCGCGCTCGCTGTCGCAGGCGATGCCGGGCCTGATGCCTGGGCGTGCACCTGCCCGGCGAACAGGGCGGCGCACGCCGCGCCGATCGCCACCAACCTGCCGAGACGAGTGACAACGGGACTCGATGCGCGAGAAATCAGCATGTGACGCGTACTCCCCTGATGAAGACGGAAATCGCCGGAGCGTACCACGCACGGCCGCTCATCGGGCCGATCTACGATCCCCGGGTATCGATGGATTCCCTGATTGCCTTCTCCCACGTCTCAGTCATTCGCGACGGCGCAACGGTACTCGACGATTTCTCGCTGGACATCCCCGCGGGGCAGCATGTGGCCGTGGTCGGGCCGAACGGGTCCGGCAAGAGCACGGTGCTGAAACTCTTCACACAGGAGTTGCGGCCCGTGGCCAGGCCGGACACGTCGGTGACCATCCTCGGGCAGGACCGCTGGACGCAGTGGGATCTGCGCGCGGCGATCGGGATCGTCTCCAACGATCTGCTGGCGACCTGTACGCGCCGGATCACGGGACGCGAGCTGTTGTTGTCGAGCTTCTTCGGCAGCATCGGGCTGTGGCCCCACCATGAGCCGACCGAGGCGATGCACGCGCGTGTCGACGAGGTGCTGGAGTGGCTCGGCCTGCCCTACCTCGCCAAGAGGCTGATCACGCGCATGTCGTCGGGCGAAGCACGGCGTCTGCTCATCGGCCGCGCGCTGATCCATCGCCCTCGCGCGCTGGTGCTCGACGAGCCGATGACGAGCCTCGATCTCGGCGCGGCCCACGAAGTCCGCGCGACGATGAGCGCGCTGGCCCGGGAGGGGACGACGCTCTTCCTGGTGACGCACGACCTGTCGGACATCGTGCCCGAGATCGGCCGCGTGGTGCTGCTCAAGCGCGGACGTGTCGTCGGCGACGGCACGCCTGCGGAGTGGCTCACCACGTCGACGCTCAGCAACCTGTACGAGCGCCCGGTGGAGGTCACCTATCGAGACGGCCACTATCACGCGTGGTGAGCACAGCCGGGCAACCGGGCACCGGGCAACCGGCAACCGGCAACCGGCAACCGGACAACAGGGTACCGGGCGCCGGGCGCCGGCAACCGGGCAGCCCGCGCTGGCGTCAGCGTTCCAGCAGCAGCGTTGCGCGTTCGATCTCGCCGGCGTAGCGGTCGAGCGTACCGGCCACGATCGGGATCTGGCGGCGGGCCTCATCCCAGGCGCGCTGTTCGAGGGCTTCGCGGACGGCGGGCAGGGTCTTCACGCCGTAGCCGGTGTAGAACCCCGGCGCGTATACCTGATGCCTGAACCACGGCCGACGCGGAAGGCCTTCCTTACGCGTGAGTGCACGCTCGGCGGTGACGAGGGCCGTGTTGGCGGGTCCGAGCGCGCCGGCGCCGCCATCGGCGGCAGGTGCCACGGCCGCATCGAACCGACGCGCGGCCACGCGCAGGCGCTCGACGGCATCGCGCAGCGGCTTCAGGTCGAAATCGGGCACGTCGTCCTTCTTTGCCGGCACCACGAACGTGTCCGACGGATTGGCCGCCAGCACGAACGTTCCCTCGTCGATGCGCCTGTTGTGTTCGAGGGTCTCGGACTTCAGGCTCTCGACCAGCTTCTCGAGCTCGCCGACGTACGTGCCGATCCGCTCCGCCGATCGCACGAACGCGAACGGCAGGAGGTCTGCCTCCGAAAGCCGGAGCACGGCGCGTCCGCCCACTTTCGCGAGCGCTGCGGCGTAGCTGAGATCGGGATCCTGGAAGCGCTTGTAGTGATCCACCGAGTCGTACACCGAGTGGTACTGCCCGTACTCCCCTTCGCCGCCGAACCCGATGTTGAGCGACGCGATGCCCAGGTGCTGCAGGAACGGCGTGTAGTCGGATCCTGATCCGAGCGCACCGATCTCGAATCGCCGCTCCTCGCGCGCGATGCGGCTTGCGTGCGGTGTCCCTTCGATGACGGTCCGCGCGAGCAGGCGGTCGCCCACCGACCCCTTCACGCGCGGATCGGGCACGTCGCGTGCGATCTCGTTGACGAATCGCTCGAGGCTGTGCGACCCGCCGGCGCTCAGGAAGCCGCGCGCGTTGCTGTCCGAGTTGATGTAGGCCACGACCTTCGCGCTGAGCGCGGCGGCGTGGTCCTCGACCCACTCGGTCGATCCGAGCAGGCCCGGCTCCTCTGCATCCCATGCGGCGAAGACCAGCGTGCGCTTCGGCTTCCAGCCGCTGCGCGCCAGTTCCGCGATCGCGCGCGCTTCCTCGAGCACGGCCACCATACCGCTCGTGGGATCGCTGGCGCCGGCCACCCAGCCGTCGTGATGGTTGCCGCGCACGATCCACTG
>CAYRAE010000250.1:0-5876 GCA_964422175.1 uncultured Luteitalea sp.
CGGCATTACAATGGTCTGCTTATGCGTTCTCGCGAGATCCGCCGTGGGTTCCTCGACTATTTCGAGTCGCGCGGGCACAAGCCCGTGGCCAGTTCGTCGCTGGTGCCTGGCGACGATCCGACGTTGCTCTTCACCAACGCCGGGATGAACCAGTTCAAGGACGTCTTCCTCGGCAAGGAGCGGCGCGACTACACGCGCGCCACCACCGCGCAGAAGTGCATGCGCGTGAGCGGGAAACACAACGACCTCGACAACGTGGGGCCGTCGCCACGCCACCACACGTTCTTCGAGATGCTGGGCAACTTCTCGTTCGGCGACTACTTCAAAGCGGAGGCCATCCCCTTCGCATGGACGCTGCTCACCGACGTGTGGCAACTGCCGAAGGAACGCCTGCACGCAACGATCTTCCAGGGCGACGCCACGGTGCCGCGAGACGACGAGGCGTACGCGCTCTGGCGACAGGTCCTGCCCGCCGACCGCATCAGTGAGCTCGGCGCCGACGACAACTTCTGGCAGATGGGCGACACGGGCCCGTGCGGCAGGTGCTCCGAGATCTACTACGTGAAAGACGATGGTTCCATGATGGAGATCTGGAACAACGTCTTCATGGAGTTCGATCGCCAGCCTGGCGGTGCGCTGGTGCCGCTGCCGGCGCCGTCCATCGACACGGGCATGGGCCTCGAACGCGTGACGGCGGTGCTCCAGGGTGTGGAGAGCAACTACGACACCGACCTGTTCCAGCCGCTCCTGCAGGACGTAGCGGCGATGTGCGGGGGCGCGTACGGCGCCGACGAGGCGTCCAGCACGTCGATGCGCGTCATCGCAGATCACATGCGCGCGTCGACGTTCCTCATCGCCGACGGCGTGATCCCGAGCAACGAGTGGCGCGGGTACGTGCTCCGCAAGATCATGCGGCGCGCGATGCGGCACGGCAAGAAGCTCGGCATCACCGATCCCTTCATGCACGTGCTCGCCGATCGCGTGGTGGCCGAGATGGGCGACGCATACCCGGAGCTCCGGGCGCATCGCGACAGCGTCGTGAAGGTGATTCGCTCCGAGGAGGAGCGTTTCGACGCCGTGTTGACGGGCGGCCTCGGACGTCTGGAGCAGGTACTCGATCGCACCGCGGCGGCCGGCAGTCAGGTGGTACCCGGAGACGAGGTCTTCCGGCTTTACGACTCGCTGGGCCTGCCTCTCGACTTCATCGAGGACCTCGCGAGCGAGCGGCAGCTGACCGTGGATCGCGCGGGCTACGACGCCGCCATGGAGGCGCAGCGTGAACGCGCGCGAGCGGGCAGCCACTTCGAGCTGACGCGCACGCAGGGTTTCACGACGCGCGAGGCATCCACCGCTGCCGCCCTCGACGGCCTTGTCGATCGCTTCGACGGCTACGACGCGACGGATGTCGATGGAGCGCGCATCGTGGCGGTCTTCGACGGCACGCGGACCGAGGTGTCCGCGCTCGACGCCGGCGCGTCAGGTTTCGTCGTCCTCGATCGCACGCCGTTCTATGTGGAGAGCGGCGGGCAGGTCTCTGATACGGGCACACTCGCGGCGCAGGATGGCGCAGCCGACGTGCAGGGCATGTCGCGCCTGTCGGCCGGTGGCCCGCGCGTCCATCACGTGACGGTGACACGCGGCACGCTGCAGTCAGGCTCTCTCGTGGATGCGCGCGTCGATGCCGCACGACGCACGGCGATTCGCCGCAATCACACGGCGACGCACCTGCTGCACGCCGCCCTGCGACAGACGCTGGGCACGCACGTGAAGCAGGCGGGCTCGCTCGTGGCGCCGGATCGGCTTCGCTTCGACTTCGTGCACACCGGCTCCATCTCCGCCGACGACCTCGCCGCCATCGAGCGCATCGTCAACGCCGAGGTCATGCGCAACACGGGTGTCGAGACGACGCTGCGGAAGACCGACGAGGCGATGGCGCTCGGTGCGATGGCGCTGTTCGGCGAGAAGTACGGCGACACCGTGCGCGTGGTGAACGTCCCCGGGTTCAGCCTGGAACTCTGTGGCGGCACGCACTGCGGCGCAACGGGCGACATCGGTCCGTTCGCCATCGTCAGTGAAGGCGGTGTGGCGGCCGGCGTGCGTCGCGTCGAGGCCGTGACGGGCGACGGTGCCGTGGCGCTGCTCCAGGACGAGCGTCGGCAATTGCAGGCGGTGTCGGCCGAACTCCACGCGGCGCCGGCAGATGCCGCCGAGACGGCCGTGAAGCTCCAGGCCGAGGTCAAACGACTCACGAAGGCCCTCCACGATGCACGCGTGAAAGCGGCGCTGGGCTCCGGTGGCGACGCAACGGGTGGCCAGCAGACACACGACGCGGGCGGCGTGAAGGTCGTGACGCGCCGGGTCGATGGCGTGGACCGCACGGCGCTGCGCGACCTGTCCGATCAGATCAAGGCGTCGCTCGGCTCCGGCGTCGTCGTGCTCGCGGCGGAAGCCGAGGGCAAGGTGAGCTTCGTGGTCTCGGTGACGAAGGACCTCACGAGCCGCGTCAAGGCGGGCGACCTGGTGAAGCGCCTCGGCCCGATCGTCGGGGGTGGCGGGGGCGGGCGTCCCGACTTTGCGGAGGCCGGAGGCAAGCAACCGGAGCGAATCGACGACCTCCTCGCGGCCGCCCCCGGCGCCGTGACCGACATCCTGGGCCAGACGACGAACTGACAGGATTGTCGCTTCTGCGACGCCTCGCGCAGGTGCCGATCGCAGTCCCTGCCACATCACCTGCGGACATGCGCGCATTTGCGGGCTTTTCGCGCCGGATCGAGTCTTGCCTCTCCATGCCGATGTGGTGGGCATGGTGTGTTCTCGCGTATGGGTGTCGTCGCTGGTCTTCGTCGCCGGGGTGAGCCTGGCGGCCTCCCCTGCCTCGGCGCAGATTTTCGTGAGTCGCGACGCGGCTGGCACGATCGTCCTGTCCGACTCGCCGATGGCCGGCGCGACGGCCACCTATGCGGTCCGCGGGTCGTCCATCAGGACCACGCGGGTGGAGTCGGCTGGCACCCAGTCGCTCTACGACGACGTAATCGAGGCGGCCTCCGCGGAACATGGGGTCAGGCCGGAGCTGGTGCGCGCGGTGATCCAGGTGGAGTCGGCCTTCAACCCTCGCGCGCGTTCCCATGTGGGCGCGATGGGATTGATGCAGTTGATGCCCGGGACGGCTGCCGACCTCGGCGTGGACAACCCCTGGGATCCCGTCCAGAACATCCATGGGGGCGTGGCGTACCTCGGGTCGCTGATCCGGACATTTGGTGGCGACGAAGTGCTGGCGCTCGCGGCGTACAACGCAGGCCCCGGCGCGGTGAACCGCTACGGCCAGAAGGTGCCGCCCTACCGCGAAACGCAGGACTACGTGCGCAAGATCACCAACCGCACGACGGTGGGTTCTGCGCCCCGCGGCGGGAGTGGACGAGCCGTCATCTACAAGGTGCTGGAAGACGTGGACGGTCAGCTGCAGTGGCGCCTGACGGGCACGCGGCCCACGAGCGGGCGCTACGAAGTCGTGCGCTGACGGTCAGGGCGCGCGGCGAGCGCTGAGGGCGTCGCGAAATTCCAGGCGCAGGGCCATCACGTCGGTCCGATCGAGCCGCAGCGCGTTGGCGATGCGACTGATTTCCGTGTCCTCGACCGTGGCGATGCCGTGCTGCGCCGACACGGTGAACAGCGCGCGCAGGAGCTGACGCTTCTCGTCGAGCGAGGCCAACGCCTCGAACTCCCTCGCCACCTGATAGTCCTCCGCCGCGCCATGGCTTGACGTGGCGGCCACGGCCAGGTGCACCAGCCGTGCGGCCTGCTCAGGCGTGACGTCCTCCTCGGTCGCCAGCCGTGCCTCCATCACCGCGCGTTCCTCATCGGTGACGTGGTGATCGGCGAACGCCACGCGTCCGAGCAGATAGGCGAACCCTGCCAGCAGGCGCGCACGCTCGGGCGGCAGCCCCTTCAGCGCCGCCGCGATCGCCGAGACGGTCTCCGTCTCGTGCCTGGCGTCGTCTCCTCCGCCAAGTCCCAGACTGCGGAACAGAGTGGACAGCATCAGCGATTGGACGCGAACACGCCGCCGATCACCCAGCTCACGACGCTGACGAGCAGAGCCCCGAGCACCGCGCTGCCGAAGCCCGCCACGTCGAATCCCGGCGTGAGGGCCGCGGCGAGCCCGAAGGCCAGACCGTTGACGACGAGGTAGAACAGCCCCAGCGTCAGGATGGTCATGGGCAGCGTGAGGATGGTGAGCACCGGCCGCACCAGCGCATTGACCAATCCAAGTATCAGCGCCGCCACGATCAGCGCCCCCACCGAGCGCACCGTGACACCCGGCACGAGATACGCCGTCACCCAGAGCGACACCGCGACGATGGCCCAATGCAGGAGAAAGCCCATGGGGAAATACGCTACCACGGTCGGCATCGCGGCATTCCCGGCACTTCACCGGTTACGATCCCTCGTGCCCGATCTGCCGATCTCCGACCGGCCCCTCCGCCTCGATGTGTGGCTCGATGTCGCCTGTCTCTGCAAGACGCGGTCGGAAGCGCAGCGGGCGATCAAGGGCGGGAAGGTGGAGGTCAACGGCGAGCGCCCCAAACAGAACCGCGACATCAAGCCGGGGGATACCCTCACGCTGACACGGCCGCTCGGGCGCAAGCAGGTGGTCCGCGTGATCGGCACCTGCGAGCAGCACCTGCCCAAGGCCGACGCCAGGACGCTGCTCTACGAGGACATCACCCCACCACCGACGCCGGAAGAACGGGCATTCCTCCAGTTGCTGAAGGACACGCGCCCGAAGGGCCCCGCCGTGGCGCCCGACAAACGCGAACGGCGAGAGTTGCGCCGCCTCAAGGGGCGGGAGTAAGAGAACGGGGCCTTGGGGCTTCGGCCATCGGCCTTCGAAGCACCCACACGCGGTGCGGTGCACCAGATATCCGAGGATGGCGGTATTGCCGGTTGCCGGCGTCTTTCCGCCGGTGCTATACTCCAGTGTTTCCACGGGTCGGGTGGTACGCGCGCCCGGCAGCCGTGGGCCCGTTCGGCGGGCCATGACACGCGCGTAGGAACAGTGGGAGTAGGTTCTTGGCAAATCACGAGTCGGCGCTGAAGGCGCACAAGCAGAGCGTCGCCAATCGCGATCGCAACCGGCAGGCGCGAACGCGTCTTCGCACGGCCCTGAAGACCATCCGCAAGGCCATCGCCACCAACGACGCCGCTGGCGCGAAGGCCGGCCTCAGCGCCACCGTCTCGCTCATCGACAAGATGGCGAAGAAGGGTGTCATCCACGACAACGCCGCCTCGCGGTACAAGTCGCGGATCGCGAAGCGCCTCAACGGCCTCGCCGCGTAAGACCGGGCAGGGGTTCTCCCTGCCCTTCCGTTCCCCGCCTACCTGCCTCGCCGGCTTCCAGCCGACGACCGCCGAGCGGGACCACACAGCTCCACCACCAGTCGTTCCAGCACCACCTGCGGATCGCGTCCGAGCTTGCTCGCGGCGTCAGCCCTGAACAGGGCCCGCACCGCTGCGCCTACACGATCGGGTGCGACCTGCGCCATACGCGTGCGGATCCACCATCCGAGCTGCCCCAGCATCTGGAACGGCGACGCCCCGTTGTCGACCATGAGCTGCACGTGCCGCAACGCCGCCGGCGCGTCGCCCGACGCGATCGCGTTGGTCACGGCCCAGTCGTCGAACTGCTGCGCCGCGCCCACCACAAGGCGCACGTCCTGTTCGGTGACGGCCGGTGCGTCGCCCACGAACAGCACCAGCGTCTCGATGTCTTTCCGTAAGCGAACGATATCGGGTCCCGCACGCTCGACGAGCGCCGTGAGCCCCGCCGGATCGATGCGCTTGCCCGCCGCCTTGAACCGCTCGGCGGCAAACTGCAT
>CAYRAE010000251.1:0-5872 GCA_964422175.1 uncultured Luteitalea sp.
ACCGACAGCGGCCCGAGGCCGATCACCAGTGACGCGACAGCCGCAGCCGCCCAGGCCAGGACGAACAGCGGGATGGCCAGCCGGGAGACGCGCACTGAACAGCAGTGTCGGTCAGGAGATGACCGGGAGGAGACGTGCGTTGTCCTGCTGGCGCTTCGGCGGAAGTGTCCACTCGGCGCGCATGGCCTTGTCGAACTCGCTGCGGAAGAACGACGCTTTCGTCCCGCCATCGATGACGTCCCAGGGCAGGAACGCGTCGCGGCTGCGGTCGCGGAAGATGTAGAAGTTCGCGTCGACGCCAGTCGCGGCAACGGCCTCGCGCCACTGGCCGCCGTTGCGCTCCGCCATGTCGATGACCGGCGCCACGCGCCTGTCGCCGAGCGACATGAGCGCCTGATAGTAGGAGTGCCGCTCGGACTTCACCGTGAAGTACACGTTGTCGAGGTCGGAGACGAGCGTCTTCAGTCGCTTCGCCTTGCGATCGGTGATCGCCGGATCCTCCATCGGCAGCCACTGATACGCCGTTCCGGGCTTCGGGATGAGCGGGTTGACGCTGGCCACGATGCGCCCGAGACGGCCGCGCGTGCGGCCGTACTGGAGCATGACGGTGCGCAACTGCGCCGTCAGATCGCGCATGGCGACGAGATCCTCGTCGGTCTCGCTCGGCAACCCGATCATGAAATACAGCTTCAGGTTCTCGACGCCGTTCGAGAACAGCAGGTGCGCCTTGTCGAGGATTTCCTCGTTGGTGAACGTCTTGTTGATCACCCGGCGCAGGCGGTCGGATCCGGCTTCCGGCGCGATGGTGACGCCACGCTCCCCGCTCTTCACGAGTCGCGAGACGATCGACGCGCTCAGGTCGTCGAGTCTCAGCGAGGCAGGGCTGATCGAGTAGCCCATGCCGGCCAGGCTCTCGAGGATGTCATCGATCTCTGGGTGATCGCACAGCGCGATCGACACGAGCCCGGCGCGCGTGGCGTGCGGCCGCGCGCGTTCGGCGAGCGCCAGGATGCGCTTCGCGTCGAACGCACGGACGGGCAGGTAGTTGTACCCCGCCCAGCAGAACCGGCACAGGTTCGCGCATCCTCGTACGACTTCGACGAGGAACCGCGATCCGAACTCGGTGTCGGGCGTGAAGATCTGCGTGTGCGGCGGATCCAGCAACTCGGTGGTCCGCACCGCGGCTTTCTGCACAGGCGCCACGCCACCGCGAGCGGGATCGCCAATCATGCCGCGCAGCGTCCCATCTTCCGCGTAGTCGGGGGTCCAGGCCGAGGGGATGTAGAACCCCCTGTCGTGTCCGAGCGCCTGCAGCAGGCCCGCGCGCCCGGTAGCCTCTCTGATCCGTTGCACCAGCGTGGGCACCAGTACTTCGCCCTCGCCAGCCGCGACGACGTCGGCAAAGAGCGCCAGGGGTTCCGGATTCACAAACGTGACGGCACCACCGAGCACGACAAGCGGGTCACGCCCCGCCTGGCGGTCAGCCGCGTAGACCGGCAGTCCCGCCAACCGCAGCAGCGTGAGGACGTTCGGATAGTCCCACTCGAACGAGACAGACAGTGCGAAGACGTCGAAGTCCTTGACCGGCGTCTGCGACTCGATCGTGAGGAGCGCGAGGCCGGCGGCCCGCTGATCCTGCAACTCCTGACGCGGGGGCAGGAACACGCGCTCGCAGACCACATCCTCCATCTCGTTGAAGAGACGGTAGATGGTCTGGAAGCCCAGGTTGGACATCCCGATGTGGTAGGTGTTCGGGAACGCGAGGGCCACGCGGAGCCGCTGGCCGTGCGGCTTCACGATCACCCCGGCCTCGCGGGCCAGCGTGGCCCGGGCCCTGTCGCGGAGGTCTTGTGCCTTCATCTGGGGGTCGCCTCGTGCCGGACCGACAGGACGGGTCGGTCGGGCGTGAGTGGAACTTCTGACGATAGCACGTGCGGCAGGCGGCGCCGGACGGACGGCGCCGCGCGCGCGGCGGGCGAGTGCCGGACCCACCCCAGACAGGCAGGTCCGGCAGGGGCGGGTGTCGAAGCCGCCCTACTGATGCCCGCGGTTGCTCAGGAACGCCGGATAGTCGAGCGGCGACGTCGCGTCGGTGCCCGTGGCGAGTTCCTCGTCGATCGAGAACGCCGTCGGCCCGATCTCGACAGGCAGCCGCCGCGAGAAGGGCGGTGCCACGCTCGGCATCGCCGGTACGGCAGCGGCAGGCGGTGCCTGCCACACGCCTTCGCTCTGGTAGCGCGTCAGGTCGGCGGGCGTGCGATTGGCCGCGCCGCGGTGCAGCGCGTCAGTCCTGTCGAACCCCGTCGCAATCACCGTGATCTTGATCGTCCCCGCCATCGCCGGGTCGACGACCGCGCCGAAGATGATGTTGGCATCCTCGTGCGCGGCTTCCTGGATGATGGCCGATGCCTCGCTCACTTCGGTGAGCGAGATGTCGGTGCCACCCGTCACGTTGATGATCACGCCGCGGGCGCCGCGCACGGAGGCGTCTTCCAGCAGCGGGCTGGAGATCGCGCGATTGGCGGCCTGCATGGCGCGGTCCTCGCCCTCGGCGACGCCGGTGCCCATGATCGCCAGGCCCATGCCCGACATGATGGTCTTCACGTCGGCGAAGTCGAGGTTGATGAGGCCCGGCACCAGGATCAGGTCGGAGATGCCCTGGATGGCCTGGCGCAGGATGTCGTCGGCCGCGGCGAACGCCTCCGGCAGCGGCGTGCGGCGATCGATCGTCGCGAGCAGGCGCTCGTTCGGGATCGTGATGACGGTGTCCACGCACTCGCGCAGGTCGTCGAGTCCGCGCTCGGCCTGCTGCGCGCGCCGCTTGCCCTCGAACTTGAACGGCTTGGTGACCACGGCGATCGTCAGCGCGCCGAGCTCCGTCGCCAGGCTCGCGATCACCGGCGCGGCGCCGGTACCGGTACCTCCCCCGAGCCCCGTCGTCACGAACACCATGTCGGCGCCGTCGAGCACCTCGATGAGCCGATCGGTGTCCTCGAGCGCGGCGTTGCGGCCGACGTTCGGGTCCGCCCCCGCACCGAGCCCCTTGGTCAGCTTGCCGCCGATCTGGATCTTGGTCGACGCGGGACTCTGCTGCAGCGCCTGCAGGTCCGTGTTGGCGACGACGAATTCGACGCCGGTGAGACCGGAGCGCACCATCCTGTTGACGGCGTTGCTGCCGCCGCCGCCCACGCCCACGACCTTGATGCGCGCGCCGGCCCGTACTTCCGTGTCGAGCGTCAGGCGCAGTGCCTGTTCGTCGGTGATTCCCGCCAGCCGTCGCCGGCCGATGCCGCCCTGCTCGTTGCTGTCCATGGCTCCCCCGCCCCCTTGCCCCGCCGTCATCGCCCGATGAAGAAGTTGTTGAACATGGAGCTCACCGACTCCAGCAGACGCCGCCAGCCCATGGGCCTCGGCGCCACCTGGTTCCTGTTGCGGCTCGCATACATGACGGCGCCGACGGCCGTCGCATAGATGGGGCTGCTGGCCTGATCGCCGAGCCCGTACGCTCCCGTCGGCACGCCGCGGCGCACCGGCAGGTCGAAGATCTGCTCGGCGATCTCGGCCATCCCGTCGAGCGCCGCACCGCCGCCCGTCAGCACGATGCCCGAGTGCAGCGAGTTGCTGCAGCCGGCCTTCTCGATCTCGTCCCACAGCATGTGGCACACCTGCTCGGCGCGCGGCTGCAGGATCTGCGAGAGGATGCGGCGCGACATCACGCGCGGACGGCGGCCGCCCACGCTGGCCACCTCCATCGTCTCGTCCTCGCCCACCATCGAGTTGAGCGCGCAGCCGCAGCGGCGCTTCAGCTTCTCGGCGTCGGGCACCGGTGTACGCAGGCCGACGGCGATGTCGTTGGTGAAGTGATCGCCACCGATCGCCACCACGCCCGTGTGCCACAGGCTGCCACGCTCGAAGATCGCGAAGTCGGTGGTGCCGCCGCCGATGTCGACCACCGCCACGCCGAGCTCGCGCTCGTCGGGCGTGAGCACCGCTTCGGCCGCGGCGATCTGCTCGAGCACCGTGTCCACCACCGTCACGCCCGCGCGGTTCACGCAGGCGATGAGGTTCTGCATCGACGCGGCGCCGCCCGTCACGATGTGGACGTTGACGTCGAGGCGCGATCCCGTCATGCCGACCGGATCCGCGATGCCCTCCTCGTCGTCGACGGCGAAGTCCTGCGGGAGCACGTGCAGGATCTCGCGGCCGCTCGGCAGCGCGAACGCCTTGGCGGCATCGATCGCGCGCCGGACGTCCTCGCGCGTGATCTCGCGCGTCTTGCCCGAGACCGCCACCACGCCGCGGCTGTTGAAGCCCTTGATGTGGGCGCCCGACAGCGTCATGTAGACCGAGTCGATCTCGATGCCGGCGGTGAGCTCGGCCTCCTCGATCGCCTTCTTGATCGACTCGACGGCCTCTTCGAGGTTGACCACGGCACCGCGCCGGATCCCCTTCGCGTCCGCCGTCCCGATGCCGATGATCTCGACGCCGCCCTCATCGGTCACTTCCCCGACGATCGCGGCGACCTTGGTGGTGCCCACGTCGAGCCCCACCAGGTAGCGTTCACTACGCGCCACGGCGCCCTCCCCCCGTATCCATCCCGCCCTCACTGCTGCCCGTCATCGTCATCTGGCTCCGCCAGCGCCTCTTCCACGGTGCCCACGTCGGGCACCTGCGGCATCGACGCAAATGTCACCCCCGGCTTACGGGGTCGTACGTACACGCGGTTTCCGAACCGCAAGTCCACTGACGCGACCTGATCGACCATGCGGGTCAACCGATCGCCCATCTCGAGATAGGCCTGCACGCGCTCGGCGAACTGTTCGCGCCCGAGGTGCAGCACCGCCGGATCGCCCATCAGCATCACGGCGAGATCGCGCGCGTCGGACACGTCGATCTGCGACACGCGATCGAGCAGCGACGCGTCGCGCAGCGAGGCGATCGCCGCGGCCACGAGCGCCACGCGCGCCTCGTCGAGCGGACCGTCTCCCTTCTTCCCTGCGGTGAGGCCTTCGACGATCGGCAGGTCGAGCGCGCCGTATCGGGGCCCGAACTCGTCCACGACCGCACCCAGTTCGTCGATCAGCAGCAGCGTGTCTCCCGCGCGTGCGATGGCCATCGGCAGGCGCTCGACGATGCGCACCTCGATCGTGCCCGGCAGCGCCCGCCGCAGGCTGGCGTCACGCACCCACGGCGACGCGAGCAGCTTCTCGCGCCACGTCTCGAGCGGCGTGGTCACGATGTTGTGACCCTTCAGGCCATCGAGCAGTGCTTCGACCTCGCCCTCCGACAACCGCTGCACGCCGATCACCTTCAGCTCGCGCACGGCGAACGCGCGCGAGCTGGTCATCACGTCCTGCACGTACCAGGCCGATCCCAGGAGCAGCGCCGCGATCGCGCCCACGCGCAGCACGCTCGGCGCGTACATGCGCCACGCGCCGCCTCGGCGCTGTCCGCCGTCGCGCGCGCGCAACAGGCGCGGATCGCGAGCCGCTGACGGCACGCGACGCGTGCCCTGTGCCGGCGGGCGACGAGGCATCAGGCGTGTACCTCCAGCGCGTCGAGCAGCCGCGGACCGAGCGTGCCGATCGAGCCGGCGCCGAGCGTCACGACGAGATCGCCGTCGCGCAGGAGCGGCGCCACGACGGCCGGCGCCTCGGCGAGATCGGCAACGAGATGCACCGGTGCGCCGCCGTGCTTCGCGATGGCATCGCCGAGTACTGCCGACGACACGCCGGCGATCGGATCTTCGCTCGCCGCGTAGATCGGGAGCAGGCACACCATGTCGGCCCGCGCCAGGACCTCGGCGAACTCCGGCAGCAATCCCGCGGTGCGCGTGTAGCGATGCGGCTGGAACACGAGCACGAGGCGCCGG